>CACYNZ010000101.1 GCA_902775835.1 uncultured Eubacteriales bacterium
AAGATATCAGGAATTGAGAATAGTAGAAAGAGCGAAAGCACCTCGATTTTCATGACCCCATCGGTGCCTTTCGCCAGAAAGGCGGAAAATAGATATGAAATATAACAGTTTAAAAAAAATCTTCGTACTGTCAGCGGCAATCGTTTCGGCTATGACACTTAACGCATGCGGGAATGCGTCTTTAACGACTCAGGAATATAACAGGAAATCATCTGCCGGGTCATATGATCATTCACATGACGCAGCTGCCGGATATAATAACACCACTGAATATAACCAAACGACCGTGAATAATGACACCTCTGAAGATAACCAAACGACCGTGTATAATGACATCACTGAATATAATGAAACGACCATGAATAATGACACCACTGAATATGATGAAGCGACCGTGAATAATGACACCACTGAATATGATGAAGCGACCGTAAACAATGACACCACTGAGTATGATGAAGCGATCGGTTATGACGGCGCAATGGAATACGATGACTCCCCCGTATATTCAGACTCAGAAGGATACAACCGTTCTTCTGAATATGAAGATTTTGACGGCAATGAGGATACGGACGGACCCGTAGATCCTGCCGAATATAAAGATATGGCTGGATATGATGCATACGAGGATTGCGCAGAATATAACCCGAATCAGGATCTGCTTTTCAATATCAGGGATATCAGCAGCCGTTCGGATCCGGAGCATCCACAACAGGTGATTCAGTTCGATGTGACCAATAATGGCTCCAATGTATTATCTTTCCGGCCGACCGTGACGGGGTATAAACAGTACCGGGATGATTATGGAGATGTCTACACGGAACCGGAATCCGATTGTATTGAATACAGACAGACCTATGAAGACATGATGGCAGGCTGCGCCTTCGCCAATAAATTTACCAATGATGAACGTGTGGCTTTTCTCCAGCCCGGAGAAACGAGAACCTATCAGATCCGCTTCGGATTAAAGGAAGCAGGGCTTCCCTATACGGGCATTCTGATTTCCGCATCGGATCCGGGATGGAAAACAACGGCGGAAGAAGCGGAAACGTCAGGAGATATGTATGTAGCGTATGGAAGCAATTGCTCCTCCGTTCTTCTGGATGATCATACAATTGCCTTTACCAACAACACGGGACGATATCTGGAAACTGCCAGAATATTCTATTCATATCCGGACGGACCAGATGAGACCGATTTCCATTTTATAGAAATCCATAATATTGCTCCCGGAGAAACCATAACTGCTACGAGTGAAGGGGACTATGAATTCTATGGATATAACAGAAGTCTGATGAATATTGAAGCTTATGCCGTGGATACGGAAAAAGAAAGCATGGTGACCGGATAAGGAACCAGAAGCGGGCAGCTGAGCCTTGGTGTCACGGGAAGGAAGTGTCCATATGCTTGTGACAGCCATCAGACATTTTACAAGGAAAGCATTTCTTCTGGGAACGGAACATCCGGTTCTGTCGGAACTGAAAGCAAGCGGAATTCTATCGGAATGTGGAAACGGCAGGTACCGGATCCGTACACGGGAAGCGCCGAATTCAGGAGAAACAGCAGAAAAGGGTGATTTCCTTCTGTTTGACCAGAAAGGCAGCCCTTATCCGGTGAAACGGGAATATTTCAGAAACCATTACCGGCCTGTACGGGAAGGACCTCCGGATCTGTATAAAACGATTCCCGAAACGATCCGGGCATGGACCGACAGGGAACCTGTCACAGAAGAAATCCGCTGGCTTCTGGATCACGGAAAACTGGAAATTCAGAAAGACCTTTTTTCCTGTCGGTATACTGCCTGCTTGTGGGGAACAATAGAAACCGCTCCGGAAAATGCAGTGATCCTGCTCTATTCCATAGATCGAAAACATGACGGAACCATCCGGGACATCGATTTTAATTTCATCGATGCCCCGGAATTCAGGGCTAAATATCAGATCGATGAACCATGAGTGTCAGAAGTTCTGGAAAACCATGCCAGATTCAGAATGGAAGCAGTCTGCCGGATCACATCCGCATCCAAAGACTGGAAGAAGCGGAAGCCATCTTCCGTTTTCTGATAGGCCGCGAATCGATGATCAGGCCGGAAGGATTCCCCGTTCTGATCCTGCGAATAGGCATTCACACGGTACTCATAATCCAGCCGGCGCTGAAGCTCTGTCAGATCATCCCATGAACAGATGCAGGGATGAATTTTTGCAATCTGCAGTACATGACCGGGTGCACCGTTCCGGATATACTGAACTGCCTGCTCAAAATCCATCGCTCCGTTCCGGTCGACCGTTCCTGACCAGCCCCGGCTGATCATATAACGGCGCCAGCGCAGATGCTCAAATTTTTCCAGCTCCTCCAGTACGAACGAATTTTCTTCTCCCGGTTTTTCCGGGTCAGGATACAGACAATGCAGAAACTGCTGCCCCAGGTTCCGGCGCTGATCGGAATTCCACCAGGCATCGGCATCCTGAATAAACCAGGCATCCGGAAAGATATTTTCCACAAACAGACGATAGGGAAGGCTGGCTGCTCCGGAGAGAGAACTGTCCCGCAGATAGAGCCTGTTAAAATAGTGCGCCAGAGCGGCATAGATCTGTGCAGTATCGGAAACTGATGCATGGCTGTAGGCCAGATGAATGCATTCGGCTGCCTGTTCCGCCGCTGTTCTGCCCAGACTGTCCCAGCTGTACCGTTCTGACAAAGAACCGAACATCACAAATCCGTAATTGTTAAACCATTGATTCGAGTGATGCTCTCCCTTTGGAACAAGCAGTTTTTCTGCCAGCCCGGAAAAAGAAGGATCCTGGCAGTGCACGGCGATCACAGGGCGTACGGAAGAAAGATTCTGAAGCCGCCGTGTCCGGACACGCATGCGGATCCCCTCCTCCCGGATCTGAGAAGCCAATGCAAGATTTTCCAGATCATTTCCGGTATCAACGATGTAGTAGAGCAGATCTCCGGAGATCTCCATCCTGTCGATGGCATCCCGTAAGGAAGAAGATTGGAAGTCATAGGTCTGATATTCCAGGGATACCGGTGACACGGCATCATCTGAAAAAACGATGAGATCGTTCTCTTCCTTCCGGAATCGCCTCACTTCCGATGAAGAGTGGAAAGAAGGCCATGCGGAATCATCCGAGAATGTTTTTCTGTCCGGGATGACATAGTCTTCCATGCCTGGACTGGCAGCTGCCATTTTGCGGCGGATATCGGTGGCATACGGAGACAGGAGGGTGATTCTGGTCCGGAGATTTTCTTTCTGCACAGGAAGAGAAAAGATCTCCTGCAAAAGACGGATGGCCATGGTGTTGTCCGGATTTGAGCTCAGAATCACAGGATGCAGGATCCAGTCTCGTACGCTCTCCCGTATATTCCTCCCGGTGGCGCGATAGAAATAAGGGTGCCGGGTCAGCAGCATGCGCGCAGAATCCAGAACATCATCAATCAGAAAGACACAGACAGGGACCGGATCCCATGGTCTTGCCTTTTTTAACAAATTCAGCGCCGTATCGATCAGCGGCTCCGATTTTTCTCTGCAGCACCGGATAAAAAGCTCCGCCCGTGGGATGAATGGAGTTTCTGATAACATGGCAGAGGTTCCGGAGGCATGCTGATATGCATGCAGAATCAGCAGAGCATCCCGGAGATTCTTATCTTCTTTCTCACTCAGCAAGACGTAACGGATCTGACGATCATCCTGCAGGAAAGACAGGGCATCGGATATATCCGTGCAGCAGGTCAGTGTCCAGGAGACAGGCATGGTCTGCTCCAGAATATGCGCCGGTTCATTTTCCTCATTTATGATACAGAGACCGGGAGTTCCCCCCGCGGCCCGTACGGGCATCTTTAGAATATCCGGACCGGAAATATTGCGCCTTGCTTTTTCACATCCGAAAAAATAAGCTTCCCGAAAGATATCATCTACAGAAAGAAAGGATTCCGGGATCGGACAAGCTCCGGTATCCGATTCACAGCAGCAGGCCAGAAGATACAGAGCGTCTCCTCTTGTGGAATTCTGTGCAAAGTAGCAGCGTTCCAGAACATCTGTCACCAGAGCATAAGCCTCTGCATAGCGGCAGTCATGAATGAATTCTTCTGCTTTTAAGACGGCTTCTTCCGCTTCCAGATCTTCATTTCTTTTTTTAGTGGTCAGAAAGTCCCCGGTAATTTCCGTAAAAAGCTCCTCAGATGCAGAAAAAGTTACGTCTGCAGTTTCCACATCCGGAGACACTGTACGGGAAGAAAAATCCAGTATGCTTGCGCAGGGATTTTTCAGGATATAGTGAACCGCTTCAGCCAGCCGGTCTGCCGGGAACAGAAGCCCGGCCAGATGGTCTGTCATCATCCTGTATTTTACAGCTTCCTCTCTGTGGTTCCACAGATAGTAAGTGGAAGCAACAAGGGAAAGAACAGCCAGGACGACTGCAAGAGAAAAACCTGAAGGAATCTGTATTTCTCCGGATTCGGTCCGGCACCCGAGTGCTGTCGGGAGATCGAAAGCGGAAAAGGAAAAGTCGGTCCTGTAGTCCCAGAGATGAGCGCCGGTATTTCGCTTTTTGTCACAGGAAATGTCCGGTCCGGATGTGGGTGCATCACTGCTGAGCAGGATCCTGAGATGCCGGGAGAAAGTTTCCCGCTGCGTGTCATCCTGATTCTGCAGAAGGAGATCCCAAGCCTGTGCGAGTTTTTCTGTGAAAGGATATTTTTCCGGAGAGTAGGGTTTGCCGGTGACCGGATCCGAAGTGCTGCGCAGAAGCAGTCCCGCTATCTGCAGGCAGCTTTTTCGTCCGGACGCACTGCCTCCGAAAAAACGTGTTCTTGTTGCGCCCCTGGAGATCCGTGCAAGCGTGTCTCTTCCGACATCCGTAAGATTTTCATCGGAAAACGCTTCTTTGATGAGGCGAACACCGTCATCCTGACTGCAGCCTGGCGGGATCAGATTATTCCAGCAGATTGTTCTCATAAGACTCCCCTCTTTCTGTATGTCCCACTAACCTGATATGTCATGGCCATCCGCCGGGCTCCGATCGGCAAATTCTCCGGCCTTCCGCATCAGTTCTTCTTTTGAATAGATCGGATACTGGTACAGCGCATACGTTCTTCCCTTATAGCCTTTACATAACAATCTGGCAGGATTTTCCTGAAAGTCCAAAACTTCATTGACCTCTGTTGAAATTCCCAGCGTATCTGTATCAAGCACCAGGAAAAGACCGGATCCTTCTCCTGCCTTACGCAGGAACAGATAGATCTGGTGGTTCGCCGCATTTTGTGCGGTCTTCATAAGGTAAGTCCCGTTGCCGCCGGAAGGAATCAGGGCAGCCGGAAAATCATATTCATCCGTAGCTGCAATGATCTTGGAAGAAAGATCAAAAACTGTAAGAGAATCCTTCGTAAAAAGCAGAAGATACCGATCGTCATTGGTGTAGGAAGCGGCAAAAACAGCGGATGACATATGCGGATATTTCATGCTGCCTATTGCTTTGCCCGTCATGATGGAATACCGGATCACACAATAATCATCTGTCACAACAGAAAATTCGTCAGCGGATTCTGCGACGGCCAGTCCCCTGGAACGGCTGATGTCTTCTTCAGCATGTATGGTACGGCTTTCCGACGTCCGATAGTCCCACGCCAGAAAAGAGGAAATCCTGGTACTTTCATCATCCGGGTACAGTCCGGTGATCAGCCATCCGTTCTGTCCCGCTGCACACATTCCTCTCCTCTGAGATCCGGAGGGAAACGGGTAACCTTTCAGACCTTCCGTAGTTGAAACCGGCTGTCCGTTTTCATACAGGGCAATGGAAAAAGAGCCTGTTTCCTCTGTATGAACCGTAAAGTGCCGGAAGATTCCGTCTTGTCCTGCAAGACAGGCTGAGTAGGAACAGAAAGGTGATCCTTCCGATGACAGTTCTCCAGACCGCACATTGTCATAGAATTTGAATGAAGAAGAACCGGTGTTCAGGAAGGAACCGCTTTTATCCGGAAGAAACCAGAGAAAATTCGGAACAAACGTTTTGTCTGCCACAGAGAAGGTATCTTTTTTCTGAAAAGTCTCTCCGTCCAGAAAAAAAATGTTCCCACCCGAATCCGCTGCTGCAACCGTATTCGTCCCGGAAATCCAGGAGGCTGCGGAAATATCTTTATCGGATGTCAGCACCGTCTGTCCTTCCGGATCATGGAAAGGAACGATCCGGTAAACGGATCTGTGATCGTTTTCCCGGATATAAAAAAGCTGATATCCATCCTTAAACGCGGAGACATACGGCCATGGAAAACGGTCCGGAGAGCAGGCTTTATATGCCGGCGTCTTGTCAACCGTCATCATGGAGTATTCCAGTCCCCCGAGGGGAAATTCGGAAGAATCAATGCCTGAATTTTCTGTAACAGCCAGACCGTATATACGGTTCTCCTCAGTATAGAGAAAGAGAGCGTTTTCCGATGCGGATACCGCCAGAATGTTCCCGTTGCGGTATACGTCAGAAGGAACGAGTTCGTCTGTAAGCAGCGAGGTCGTATTCCCTGTGATAACCGCATAGGCATCCATGGTAAAATGATCATTCCGAATCGCAAGAGGAACGATGCGGACCAGTATGTCTTCATTGGCAGATAAGCCGGATCCGGCAATCAGTTTCTGTTCAGCTTCCGTCTCTCCGCTTCTGTCAAGCATGGTCAGGACCCCGCCTCCATGCAGATCCTGATGAAGAACCAGAACCGATGTCCCGCTGTCGGAAAACGTCATATGGTAAATGGCATCGTCACCGGGTAACTCAGCTTTTTTCATACGGGTGCAAATCCCGTTTTCATTTCCGCGAAGAAAATACCAGACCGGTTCATCCGCGCCGACAGAGTCATTCCTGAAGGCCAGGATGAAATTTTTGTGCGCCTTATCCCATACCATACAGCAGCTGGAATCATTTCGATTGTATCTCAACGGTCCGTCATCGGCTGGTATTCCCGTAGATATCGTGTGAAGGATTTCTCCGGTTTTCGAATTGCGCAGGTAGAGCGTCAGCGTGGAAGCGGAATCGTCTGCCGCGGCAAAAAGAAAGGTGTCGGAGACTGCGGAATCACATCCTTCATCACTGTACTGCCAGCTCAGCGGATGAAAACAATCCGTCGCCCAGACGGTTTTACCTGTCTTTATCTGAATGCCTGCAGTCCATTCCGCAGCACCGGAGCAGGTCAGGATAACCACGGAGTCATCACTGGTCCGGTATAACTGATAATAAGAAGAATCCGGATCTGTTTCTGAGGTATGCGAGATCAGATCATGGTTTTCCCAGACTGTTTCCCCGGAAGAAAGATCGATGCAGCGAAGGTTGTTCTCTGCATCCAGCAGAATCAGAGACTTCCGGTCAGCGGTGGGGAGCATTTGCCGGATGTCGGCAGAAAGCGTACACAGTAACTGAGAACCGTACCCGTTGACATATGCGCCGGAAGCATTCACCAGGACCTGCTGTGCCCTTGCATTTTTCGGGCCGTTCGGATCGGAGGAAAGCGAGTTCAGGGCAAAGGCCATCGCCTCTGCATCATCGCCGCTATCCAGCTGAAATTCTGCGTTGTCTGCGGAAGCAAGTGCATTTTGCCGTCGTATGGAAGCATCTCTCTGAGAAATATTGATGGAATAGCGGACAGACAGCGCGGCGATGATTAGTAGAAAAGCGGCAGCGATTCCGAAAAAGACGGCATGCCGTCTGGCGCGGTATCTGCGTTCCCGCTGCCAGAGCGTATCGAAGCTGACAGAGGATAATGCAGCAAGGATCCGGACCGATTCCCTCTTAAAACCGGATGCTTTATAGTTCCCGTTTTCGTCCGTCAGATTCGCGGAGAGCGGATTGTTTTTCCGGATTACTGTGCCGTTCTCTCTTTTCACTTCCAGCAGGGGCTCCGGACAGACCTCTGCGGCATTGCCGGATACAAGAACAGTCAGAATATGATCGTAATCATGCGTGATAAGAAAGTACTCAATTTCTTCAAGGACCCATGCCGACTTCCGCGTCTCTTCTGAACAGATAACGATAAGAAATTCACTCTGATCCAGCGCTTCCTTCAGGCTGGTGTTCAGATCGCTGGAAAGAGAAAGCTCCGTCTCATCCCGAAAAACAGAATAATGGTTTTTCGCAGCATCAGTTCCGGCAGTTCCCGGAAGTCGAAAATGCTCTATCACATTCTGAATTCTGGAAGCAATCTTTTTATCCTGTCGGCTGTGATGGTAGCTGATGAAAGCTTTATACCTGTACATATGAAACTCCTTCACGGATGGCGTTTTCACAGGGTTAGCATCTTCTGCCATCAGTATAACAGAGAAGCAGCATGTTTTGATATACAGGCCAGCCAAAAGAGCAGGTCCAGATTCATCAGGCTTCCTTATTCATTTGCGATTTCATGCCGGTATCCCTCTCTCATACCGCATACCTTTTTTCCATCGTAAGAAGGAACTTCTTTGCCTCGATACCGGCAGCGTATCCCGTGAGACTCCCGTTGGCGCCAATGACACGATGGCAGGGAATCACGATCAGAATCGGATTGCAGTGATTTGCCATTCCTACTGCCCGGGAGGCTTTTTGATTCCCCGCCATCGCAGCCAGCTCGCCGTAGGTCCTCGTCTCGCCATAAGGAATTTCCCGCAGATGTGACCAGACATTTTTCTGAAAATCCGTTCCTTCCGGGCTCACCGGCAGATCAAAGTCTCGTCTCTCTCCGGAAAAATATTCAGTGAGCTGCGCCTCGCATTCCTTCACCAGTTCCCCTGGAGAATCGTCAGATATGACCCTGTCAACAGGAATCTGATCAGCCTGTGCACCTGCATCTGAGTTTTCCCGTCCTGCCTGCTCCACACAGAGAACAGCATCCTGCGATGCGATGATTCTTAAGGGACCGATCGGTGTGTCCAGAACATTCCGGCTGATGTCGTCCGCAAAAATCTGCCGATATCTGGCCGGCGTCATTCCGGTCTGCCGGCGGAAATGATCATAAAATTCCGACAGATTTTCATATCCTGCCATGCCGGCTGCGTCCGGAATTTCAGAGCCGTCCTGCAGCAGCTGTCTCGCTGCAGCGATTCTTACCCGGATCAGATATTCTGACGGCGTGAGATCATATTTCTGCTTAAAGACCTGCGTCAGATGCTTTCTGCTCACACCCATCCCTTTCATATCTCTGCCAAGCCGCAGCCGGTCGCTGAAATGCTGATCCAGCAATTCCTTTGTTCTCTCCGAAAGTTCCAGAGCCGGATCGTACTGCAGCAGATCCGGGCGGCAGCGTTTGCACGGGCGGAAGCCTGCCGTCTCCGCCTCTTCTCTTGTTCTGAAAAAGACAACATTCTCTCTCCTGGCAAGTTTTGATTTACAGGACGGACGGCAGTAAATGCCTGTTGTCTTCACCCCGTAGAAAAACTTTCCGTCGCAGGAGGCATCACAGTCTCTGACTGCCTCCCACATCTCATCATCGTTCATCATCTGACTCCTTTATCCGTTTACAATATAGGTAGTTATGATGCACTTCCGGCAAGTGAATGCCAGATATGTCCTCCGGCAGCTTCACAGCCTCTCTTCGCTTTTCACAGGCAACTCTAACATACCAGCCGGTTATTTTCTTCCAAGAAAGACGGATTCAATTTTTTAAGAACAGATTTTTTCCCGCAAACAACTCTTCCCCTATAATGCTTTTCAAATTTCATCAGCCAGAGACAGACCATCACAATATACAGTAAGCAACAGGATCCGCTTCAGGGTGCTTTTTATGCCATTGTTTTCAGACAGGCGTCCATTTCTGTGCATCTACTGCATTAGCAGCATTGTCGACTGCCCTGCGGTTCAGTCCTTCCTTCACAGCCTCACCGGCAACGGCAATTGCGACCGTTCTGGAGAACTCTGTAAGTGTCGATACCGGAGGAAGAACAGCAGCACCTGCTTTGGATGCATCGACAATTCCGCCAATCGAATGTGCCGCAACAGAAATCATCTGATCTGTGACAAGCTTCGCATCCGCACTGATTACTTCAAGACCAAGGCCCAGATAAATCAGAACATTGCTTCATTCGCGTCCATTCCCTGATCCATCATTTCCTGATAGATTCTCTTGACAATACCGCAGCCGGCCGTTCCGGCTCCGAAGCACATACCAAAAAGGCATACCTCATTCCGCGGAACGGTTTTTGTGCACAAATGATTGCCAATGCAGTGCTGCTTTTGCACGCATCCGAGATTTAACCGGTCATTACAGACATGTCCTGCGGAGCTCATACATGTCTGTTCTTCTTGCTGACATCAGCGGAAGCTGCTGCCGGATCCGGCTGACATCCTCCAGATCAATGTCCGTAATGGTCATATTTTCTTTTTCATCCATCTCAGAAACGATACTGCCCCACGGTGAGACGATCATGGAATGCCCCCAGGAAACATATCCGGATGTTTCATCCCTGGCATCGGACGTAGCCACGATAAAACACTGATTATCCATTCCGCGGCTTCGCAGCATAATCTCCCAGTGCGCCGGTCCTGTGGTCATATTAAATGCAGCCGGAACCAGAATCACTTTCGCTCCTTCCAGTGCCATCAGACGCACATATTCAGGGAAACGGCAGTCAAAGCAGATACAGATTCCCATCTTCCCGAATTCCGTGTCATTATCGGCGAAAAAGTGTTATCGGCAATCTCAGCCTGAAGTCCGATGTTCACGGCAGATTTCAGGCTGAGCAGCTATAAAACTTGCCGATAATGTTTCTTATCAGAAATTACCGATAAGAAGCAAAAATCTTATGCAGAAGGAGAAGATCAAATATGCGCCCTATGACCATCCCTGAGCAAATCATCACGATCGTGATCTGCGTTCTCGGCACCATGCTGACACGCTTTCTGCCGTTTCTCGTCTTTTCCTCAAAGAAACCGACGCC
>CACYNZ010000102.1 GCA_902775835.1 uncultured Eubacteriales bacterium
AATCCAGTGAGCTTCAGAGGGAGCATTTCATTAAGGGCCAAAGACGCTGTCCTGCGTTTATTCTGTCTGACCGGGAAGAATGCAGCGGATCGGATGCGTCCGCGGAACCTCGATCATCTCATGACTGCTCAGTGTAGAGAGAATCAGTTCCGACACCTCCGTCATGATCTCCTTTTCTCTGGGTGCTTCCTTCCACATGGGAAAATCTCCCGCTCCAGTCGCCCGGTAATCGCACATCACCAGTGAGAAGGAATCCGTATCCCGCATTTCCTGTCCCCTATACACCATATGCCGGACTCTGTGGCCAACTGGCTGATTCAGGTCCAGAACATAGTCAAAGCCCCAGAAGAAATCATAATTGAAATGGGCTTCCTTGGGGTACAGGAAATGATCTGATATGCTCAGACCGCCATTTTCATCCACATGGAAATAGGTGGCGCACTGTTCCAGTGCCTCCCTCACCTGCCGGCCTGTGACTCTGAGCACTTTCAGTGTATTGGCATACACATAGCTTGCCACAACATCCCGGACCGTCACGTCCTTCCGGAACCCGCGCACTTCATTGGGCAGTGCCGCGCAGGACAGGTCCGCGCCGCTTTCCTCCGCCTGCACCATATTGAAAAAGTCCGCGATTCCGCTGCCATGCAGTGCCATTTCCATCCTGTCCCCGGGCAGCAGATCCCGGGAAAGATGCCCGATGGGTGAATCCAGCCAGACTTCCAGGTCATTCCGTACCGCGCTCTCCGCTTCCGTCAGTGTCTGATCTTCCGGCGGGATACAGAGCTGCGAATGAATCGAGCCGTCATCCTCCACCACCAGGTGCACATAGTTTTTTGCGTTGCAGTCGGTCTGCACAATGTGGGTTCCGCAGTAGGTCATATCCGCCATGCCCACATGCTGATGTCCCGTGAGCAGGATATCCACCGGGAGCTCTTCACAGATGCGGCAGGCCAGGTTTTCGTCGGTGTCCGAGAGTACTTTCCCGGTTTTAATGTCTTTCTCAAGACCTCCGTGATAGATGCCCACCAGAAGGTCACAGCCCTCCTGCTGCAGCGCCTGCACGGCTTCCCGTGCCGCTTCCAGCGGGGAAGTGAGCGAAAAATCCGTCAGGTTTTCAGGCTTTTCCCATACCCGGATCCAGTCCGTGACAATCCCGAAAAGCCCGACCCGCAGACCATTTTCCATCACCCGGACAGTCCATGGCCGGATGGGCAGCTCGCCCTTCCTGTCCTGCACATTGGCGCAGAGGCACTGCGCGTTCAGGGTTTCCAGATGTCCGCTCAGCCATGCCCTGCCCCGGTTGAAGTCATGATTGCCCAGCGTCACATAGTCATACTCCCGGTCATTCATGGCTTCAGCCACAAACGCAGGCTTGCCCTGGCCGTACAGATAAAAGGTCAGGGGCGAACCCTGAATGGTGTCGCCCCCGTCAATCACCAGCGTATTCCCGTCTTTGGGAAAGCGCATCCCCAGAAGGCCCATGGGGATCTTCCGGGTGGATGCGAAATTGGTGTTAAACAGATACCCATGGGTATCAGAAGTGAAATAGATGGTCAGTCTGCTCATCCGCGTGCCAGCTTTCTGCGAACATTGGTGGAGAAGATTTCGATCACGATCATCAGCAGAATCATGCCGGTCAGATACGAACCCACCATGCTCCAGCGGCTGCTGGTGATGCACTGGATCAGGGCCGCACCGATGCCGCCAGCGCCGACAATACCCAGCGTGGTCGCATCCTTGACATTGATGTCAAAGCGGTAGATCACAGTGGAGATGAAGTTCGGGATGATCTGAGGCAGTATGCCGTAGCGCACCTTCTGGAAACCGCTGCATCCGGCCGCGTCCAGGCTCTCCAGAATCTTGGTGTCAATATCTTCAATGGCCGTGATATACATCTTGCAGATCATGCCGATGGAGCATATGGACTGGGTCACCACGCCGCAGAAGGCGTTGGGCCCGGTCACTCTTATCCACACCAGAGCCCATACCAGGGAAGGAATGGTACGGATCAGAAGAATGAAGATATTGAAGATGGCGGCCACCCACTTCGGCACAACCTTGTCACAGGCAAGAAAGCTGAAGGGAACAGCCAGCACGCCGCCGATCAGCGTGCCCAGAATGGCGATGGCCACGGTCTGTAGCAGCTGATACGGTACGCCTTCCGGCGTGATATTGATGTACGGCGCGACAATCCTGCCGGCCTCATCAAACGTGAAGAGAAGGGATGTATCCGGATGGGTCAGACCGTTCCAGATGCCGATGGCCACCTCGGAGCCCTTGGCGGTGATGCCCTTGTATGCCACCGTGCTTCCGCTCCAGTTGATGAGCAGCACCACGATCAGTGTGATGAATGTGTAGAGCGGCCACAGCTTCGGCCGGGTCAGGTAGGTGGTCAGAATATCATAGCGCGAGTCCCTCGGGAGGGCATCCTGCTTCACAAAGGATTGATCATTTTTCTGCATACTGCCCCTCCTTAACTCAGTTTCTTGCGCAGGTACTGGCTGAGCTGTTCAATGACGACAACCACCACAAACAGCGCAAGCAGCACCATGCCCAGTCCACGATAATCGCGCCAGCCGATGCGCTCGTCCATCAGCAGGCCGAGACCGCCGGCACCCACGTATCCCAGAATGGCTGCAGCACGGATATTCATTTCCAGTGCATACAGACAGTAGCTCAGATAGGTGGGCAGAATCTGGGGCATGCAGGCGGACCAGAATGACTGGAACTTGTTGGAGCCGAAGGATTCCATGGCCTCAAACGCGCCCATGTCAATGGTCTCAATGCTCTCATACATCATCTTGGACACAACACCGAAGGTGAACACCGTAATGGCCACTGTACCGGCAAAGGTGCCCAGACCGAAGATCAGGGCGGCAAACTTGGCGATGACCAGGGTCGGCAGCGTACGGATCACCATCAGGAGAATGCGCTGCGCCCAGACCACCACGCCGCTGTGATTGATGTTGGTGGATGCAATGACGGATACCGGAAGCGCCAGGGTGGCACCGATGATGGAACCCAGGATCGACATCTTGATCGTATCCCACAGCGGACTCCAGACTTTGGGCAGATATGCGGGATCCGGCTGGAAAATCTGAGCCAGAATGACGAAGAACTGGTGTCCGCGCCGCATGATGATCCCGAAGTCAAAGCCGGTCATGACCGCGCTTGCCGCGATCACGTCCACCACCACCATGACAATCAGGAACAGTCGGGAACCGGGCTGCACAATGGTTTTCCCGTTGGTAAGCTTAATGGTTTTCCTGCGCAGTCCCCACACGGCGGCCAGTACCGTCAGCGCACAGAGCACGATGGTCAGAACCCCGCTGGTGGCAAGCACGGCGCAGAGAACGCCCACCGCCGTGAGGGCAGCCAGGAAAACAATGGTTTTCCCTATGCTTTGTTCTTTCATGGTCCACCTCCGTCAGGTTCCGGCCGTGGGAACGGTGGCGCCATTATAAATCTCGTCCAGGATTTCCTGGGTCACATCCGTGGTGGGTCCGTCATAGACGATCTTGCCGGCCCGGATGCCGATCACCCGGGAGCAGTAGGCAAGGGCCAGGTCCACATGGTGGATGTTGATCAGTACCGTGATGTTCATTTCCTGATTGATGCGCTTGAAGTCCGCCATCACCTGATGCGCGGTGACCGGGTCCAGTGCGGCCACGGGCTCATCCGCCAGAATGATGCTCGGATTCTGGTTCAGGGTTCTGGCCAGGGACACGCGCTGCTGCTGACCGCCGGAAAGCTGGTCGCAGCGATTGTATGCCTTGTCCAGAATGCCCACCTTGTCCAGGGCTTCCAGTGCCTGAATCTTCTGCTTTTCCGAGAACAGGCCCAGGAGCACACGCCAGAAGGGCATATCCGGCACCATGGAGGTCAGCACGTTCCGGATGGCCGTCGCCCTGGTGACAAGATTGTAGGACTGGAAAATCATGCCGATCTTGCGGCGGTAGCGGCGCATGGCTTTTCCCGAGAGGCTCATGACATCCGTGCCGTCCACAATCAGTTTTCCGCTGGTCACATCGATCATCCGGTTGATGGTCCGGATCAGTGTGGACTTGCCGGCGCCGGAAAGTCCGATAATGGCCACAAACTCACCCTGATCAATGGTCAGGTTGACGTCATCCAGGCCTTTGGTACCACTGGGATACAGCTTATCCACATGCTGAAACTCGATCAAGATACCTTCCCCTTCCCTATTTGGCTTCTCCTCTTTCCTGAAGGCTGCCGGCGGCATCCTTAAGGAAAGAAGAGCCTGGACCGGATCCGGTCCAGGCTCTGGACACTGACGGATTACTGCACAGCAGCCAGGGCGGCGCGAGCGCCGTCATAATCACTGTCACTGGCAATGGCATATCCGGTATGGCTGTACACGGAGAAAATGGCCTTGCCTTCGTCGGTGTTGATGATGTTGATCAGAGCGGTCTGCAGAGCCTTGATGAACTCAGGATTGTACACAGCGGGATTGGCGGTGGTTACGGCAACGGTATCATTGTAGATGCCCTGGGTGACGCCGATGACGTTCATCTCGTTCCAGATGCTGTCTTCGCGGCCCATGCCCTGCTTGCCGGTCTCGTCCTTCTGGTCCACAGGCAGGTTCCAGGCGATCTCATAGTCGCGGCGGCCGTCGGCATAGCACAGCACGATGTCCACCTGCTCGGCAGCAGCCTGTGCGAAAGCATCGCCGTAACCCAGCTGGATTACCTGGCCGCCGTCATTCTGGATGTCAGTGATCTTTTTGCCGTCATAGTGCTCCATCAGCCACATGGTGGGATAGATGTAGCCGGCAGAAGAAGAGGTGGCAGCCACAGCCCAGGTCGCCTTGCTCAGGTCTTCCCAGGTCAGCTCTTCGCCGTTGTTCACTTTCTCAGCCAGCTTCTTGCCGTACTCGGAAGGAGTGGCATAGATCAGGGAACGATAGAAGGTCACCTGTTTGTCGGTGGGCAGGGTCTTGTTGGCGTCGCCGTTCCAGGTGCGGGGATCTTCGCTGTCATTGCTCAGACCTGCACGGGTGGCGGTCAGGATCACGTCCACTTCCTTCTGGGCGCTGTAGATGGCGTAGGTGCCGCCGGGCAGCCAGCCCACATCGATCGCGCCGGCAGCCATGGCTTCGCCGGTGGCATTGTAGTTGGTGCCGACAGTGATATCCACTTCGCCGATGTCATAACCCAGTTTGGCCATTTCAGCCTTCACCAGTTCAGGCAGGTTCGCGGTGCCGGTGATGATAACGTCAGCATCCTTGCTGGGAACAAATTCGAAGGTCAGCTTGTCCATTTTGATGTTGTCCGCCATGGCGCTTACGCAGCCCAGAACCATGACAGCAGCAAGAAGAAGAGCAGCCAGTTTCTTCATGAAAAATAGCCTCCCAAAAAAGATTTCGGATCAGTGATCCTTCGGAAAGTATACATGAAGTATGCAGGGATTTCAAGAAAAAACCGAACGAAAGTTTGTCTTCTGTTTCATTCCTTCGTTGTTATGCTTCTTCTGCGAAATACCCCAGGACACCGGCAAGCCCGGAAGACCGCAGACTGCTGGAAAGGGTATAGGCCATCTCCATATCCGCCGTCAGTCCGTGCTCCATCCACCAGTACACCACCGCCCTCACGCATCCGCCGTAAATGGCCGAAAACAGCCCCATGGCATCTTTCTGCTTGCCATCCGACACGTGCACAGTGCTCTTCAGCAGATCGCCGAGCATATCGCTCAGCACCTCTTCCGCCCCAAAACCGGCCTGAATCACAGCCCGGATCAGGGACTTTCTGCCAGTCATTCTCTGCATGCCCCGCCTGTATTCCTCCAGGGAGCACGGATAAAGAAGATAACGCACGAGCATGGGCAGCGCCTTTCCCAGCTGGGTCCGCCAGGTTTCCTGCAGCAGCTCGTCCAGGGAGCCATAGAAATAGTAGAAGGTCGTCCTGCGGATCTTTGCCTTCCCCGCGATCTCCGTCACGGTGATCTGGTCATACGTTTTTTCCTCCAGGCAGTCCAGGAGCGTTTCCTGCAGTCTTGCCACCGTTTTTTCCGAGTCATGAAGCCGTCTGTCCATATGCGCCTCCCCGCCTGTGCCGGAAGCCGACACAGGCACATCGAAATAGGGTACGTGCATTATATCAGGCCCTCAGAAATTAGTCGACACTACTCTCAGGTTTGTCCTTATAGGCGCATTCCCTTCCTGATATACTCTCCGTGCCTATCTACAGGCAACTATAAAGGAGGTAATGTCATATGAAAAAGTTTGCTGCTCTTTTGCTTGCCCTGGTCATGACCCTGTGCGCTTCCGCCGTGCTGGCTGAAGGCGAAATCAAAATCGGTCAGGTCGACTATGCCGCTCATGGCACCGGCTGCTTTGCCGTGATCACCGCTGTCCTGCAGGACGACGTGATCGTCGCCGCCAAGATCGACGAGTTCCAGTTCATCGGCGACCGTGAAGACATCGCTGCCGTGGGCGTGCCCAACAGTGACCAGTCCTTCGGCGAGAACTATCCCGAAGGCAAGGTGCTGGGCTCCAAGCGCGCCAACAGTGTGCTCTACAGCCTGAACATGCAGCGCTCCGGCTCCACCGTGCAGATCGCTGCCAACTATAACGCCATTGAAGCCTATGTGGTCGGCAAGACCGTTGCCGAACTCGAGGCCGCCACTGCCGATGCCGATCCCGCCGCTTTCGTGGACACCGTGTCCGGCGCCACCCTGGCTGACAGCCTGGGCTATGTGAAGGGCATCATCGCCGCTGCCAAGGCCGCCAATGCCCAGGTCGGCACCTACACCATCTACAACAAGACCGGCGAAACCGTCACCGAGCTGTACCTCACTGACAACGTGACCGGTGAAAAGAGCGTCAACTATGCCGTGAACGGCTTTGCAGCCGACGCTGTGAACACCATCACCTGCTCCCTGCCCGAGGGCGAAGACGGAAATCGCCGCCTGACCCTGAGCTTCAAGACCGAGGGCGGCTATGAAGGCACTTTCGAGACCCTGTCCATCGAAGTGGCCCCCATCACACTGCTGGCCGAGGATGCCAAGACCGGCGCCACCGCCATCTCCTTCTTCGCTCCCGCAGAATAATCCAGTCTTCCTTTGGGACCGTCCTCCGGGCGGTCCTTTTTTTGATCCGGAAAAACCGCTGCATCCATTGTCACAACCGTCTTTTCCCGGTATACTTTTCTGTGTCCCGTTCTGATCGCGCAGTCACAAGGAAAGGAAGCAGACAGATGAGCAAGGGCATTCTGGTCATCGGATCCGTTTTCGTGGATATCAAGGGATATCCCGTCACCCAGTATATCCCCGGCGGCCGCAATGTGGGCCGGGTGGTACAGACCCATGGCGGCGTCAGCCGGAATGTGGCCGAGGATATTGCCAATGTGGAAATGCGGCCCACGTTCCTCAGTGTGGTGGATGACAGCGGTACCAGTACGGACGTGCTGGCCAAGCTCCGCCGGCACAAGGTCAATACGGAATACATTATCCGCGCCACGGGCGGACTGGGCACCTGGCTGGCTGTCTTCGACAATTCCGGTGATGTGGTGGCCTCCATTTCCAGCCGGCCGGATCTCACGCCCATTGGCCAGGTCCTTGAGGAAAAAGGCGACGAAATCTTCTCCGACTGCGACAGCGTCGTGGTGGAAATCGACATGGAAGTGCCGCTCCTCAAGCAGATCTTTGCGCTGGCTGAAAAGCATGGAAAGCAGATCTATGCCGTGGTCTCCAACATGTCCATTGCCATGGAACGCCGGGATCTTCTGCAGCGCACGGGCTGCATTGTCTGCAACCAGCAGGAAGCCGGTCTCCTCTTTTCGGAGGACTACAGCCGCATGACGCCGCAGGAGCTGCTGGAAGTCATTTCCTGCCGCGCGGAGCTTGCCTCCATTCCCCGTATGATTGTCACCATGGGTGACCAGGGCGCCGTGTTCACCTCTCAGGACGGACAGAACGGCATCTGCCCCGCCTGGAAGGTGGATGTCATCGACACCACAGGCGCCGGGGACGCCTTCTTTGCTGGCGTGGCCATTGGGCTGACCTACGGCAAAACCATGGCGGAAAGCGCCGCTATCGGTTCCCGCCTGGCCGCTTCCGTCATCGCCACCAAGGAAAGCGTATGTCCACGCTTCCGGCCCGAAGAGTTCGGACTCCCTGCGCGTTCCTGAATTCTGCAGATGGCAGATCCGCGCTTTACGCGCATCACCGGCCGGTGAGTTTCACGCGCTGATGTGAGCATCATACTGAATATTCCCCGCAACAGACGAAGGCTCCCGGAAACAGCTGGTTTCCGGGAGCCTTCGTCATACTGTAAAACTGAAACGCCGCATCTGTCAAATCTGTCTGGCAGTCTCCACAACCCAGCGGATGCGTTCTTCGGGCAGGGTTATGGCCGGAACCATATCCGCGCGAAATGCATTCTGTCAGCTGATGCATGCTATGTCTCCTGTCTGCCTGTTTCCACCTGTTCCGGCCATAACCCTGCCCTGTGCCCGATCCGTTCCTGCCGCACGGACAGGAAGGGCATTCCAGCAGATGCATGCGCCGGCCATGATCTGAGTATACAGCATCCTGCGCTCCATGCAAAACCCGTCAGCAGGTGGACAGCGCAAAAACATCTCTGTTCAGCTCCACCCGCGGAGACGGGCTTTCCTTTATTCGCCGGCAGACGGAAATACCCGATACGCGGTCCATTCCAGCTGCGTCTGTCCACCCGGAAGCTGCCGGGCCGGCCTTCTTCTTTCTCGGACATATGCACTTCGGGCCTGTTCCATATCTGTCTCGATTTTCTTTACAGATGCCACGGCCGTCCCCTTTTATGATATGATCTGTTCTGTTCAAGTACGTGACATACTCCCACCACTTTCGCTTACACTTAGATAATATGAAGTGACCTCGCATTTGCAGCAACGCGGATTTACCCGTATACTGTCAGGTGCCAAATCACGCCAGCTGTGGGGCTTACCGCATGCAAAGGAGGTCACTTCATGTATAGAATACTCAAAATCGGAATGGATGTCCATACCACAAATTTTACCCTTTGCGCTGTTGAACCGATTCTTGGTCAGGAAGCAAACGTTCTCGCCAGAGCGACAGTGGGACCAGATTACAAGAACATTATTGACTTCATAAGCAAACTCAAGAATACTCTGAAAGTGACGGACAAAGAATGCGATATACAGTGTGGATATGAGGCTGGATGTCTGGGGTACAGTCTGTATATGCAGCTGACCAAAGCCGGCATCAAATGCGTAATTTTAGCGCCAAGCACTATGCTCACTCAGCAGGGAAAGCGTATTAAAACAGACAAGCGCGATGCTCTTCTCATTGCCCAGTGTCTATGTTACGGTGGATATCATGCTGTCCACATCCCTACGGATGATGACAACGCTGTCAAGGAGTATATTCGGATGAGAGATGATCACAAGATTTCCGCCAAGAAGATAAAGCAGCAAATCAATGCTTTCTGCATCCGGCACGGACTGATTTATACAGGAAACAACTGGACAGGGAAGCACAGAGCCTGGCTTAAGGCTCAGAAACTTGATCCAATTAACCAGGAAACTCTTAATGAGTACATCGTATCGCTGGAAGAAGCTGAGGCTAAAATTGCGAGATTCGATAAGCGTATCGAAGAAATCGCTGTAGAAACAAAGTACGTAGAAAAAGTAAAAGCCTTAAGATGCCTGCTCGGTATTCAGACCCATACTGCACTCTCTCTGGTTGTAGAAACAGGTGATTTCAAACGTTTTGCCAAAGGAAGCATCTATGCTGCTTACCTGGGCCTTGCACCTGGAGAACACTCCAGTTCCACGGATATCAACCGTCTGGGAATCAGCAAAGCCGGCAATAATCACTTAAGAAAGCTTCTTATAGAAGCAGCAGGAGGAATCTGTAAGGGGGCGATCGGACATAAGTCCAAGGCGTTGCGGGCAAAACAGGAAGGAAACACTGCTGAGATTATCGCCTATGCGGATAAGGCAAACACTCGGATGAGGAGTCGTTACTATCATTTCATACGCCGTGGCAAGAAGAGGAATATTGCTGTGACTGCGGTAGCCCGTGAACTAGCCTGCTTTATTTGGGGTTTAATGACAAATAATATTGCATTGAACCCCACGTGATCAACATTTTGGAAAAATGTTGAATTAAGGCCTTATATGGTGCTGAGATTTTGCTCGGCCAGTCAGATCGTTTTCCTACCCGAGGCCTTGACAAGACCGGGCGACAGGCGTTCCATTCACGCCGAGGACGACGCCGACGGGCCCAAAGAAAGTTGTTTCGTGGTCGTCCTCTTCGTTTCATTATGGCCTGTCGCCCATGGCCTTGTAAAGGCCTCTGGTCTGTGTGAACATGCTCGATTATGCCTCGGGCTCTGCCTCCGAACCCAACTGACTGCAGGGAACGCATTTATCTCTCCCGCCTTGAGGGACCCACCCCCTCTTCGGCGTGAGCATAAACGCTCTGTTCACAAGTTGCAAGAGTTCAGCCGCAGCAGAGTATCATACAAAATGAATGAGCCAAAACTGACAGCACGTGGGAGGAGCTGTGATCCCTTTAAGGTTCGAGTTATCTCCGATCACTTCTATGTTGGCGCGGAAACGCGATCCACGATCTTAGATAGGAGAGCTCACGGCGTAACCATTAGCCTGCGGTATCCAATCCGCGTATAACAGAGTGGCCAACTGCCGGGAACTGTTAAATCAGAGCTCTTCCCAAGTGCTGTCAGAACCAAGCTTGATTGATGTCGAAACTGGTTATAATGTTTGCCGGAATCAATGGTTGACAAAGGTCACTTCATAACAGAAGTACTTTTGACACCTAAACCATATCATTGTTCCTCTCTCTCGGTTTTGTTTATAGCATGCAGGAAGAAATCAGGGCCTTTTTTTTCA
>CACYNZ010000103.1 GCA_902775835.1 uncultured Eubacteriales bacterium
ATTTACGTATATAGGCGGCCATCCCATGGCAGGCAGGGAGGTTTCCGGATTCAGGTATGCCCGGGATGATCTGTTCGATCATGCTTCCATGATCCTTACGCCCAGACAGGGCGAAGACCTGCATACCCTGCAGCGTGTGCGTGACTTTTTTATGGACCTGGGGTTCCGGCGCGTCTGCTTCAGCACACCGGAGGAGCACGACGAGATGATTGCCTTTACCTCGCAGCTTGCGCATGTGGTGTCATCCGCCTATGTCAAGTGTCCGCTGGCCGGAAAGCATAAGGGGTTTTCTGCCGGCTCCTTTGCGGACATGACACGGGTGGCGAAGCTGAACTCGGACATGTGGACGGAACTGTTTTTTGACAACCGGGAAGCCCTGCTCCGCGAGGTCAGCGGCATGGTGGATCGTCTGACGGAATACCGGGACGCACTGAGAGACGACGACCATGAGCGGATGCATGCCCTTCTGGAGGAAGGCAGGAAAATCAAGGAATCACTGGAGGAACCGTGATGAATGTTCTCGTGAGTGCCTGCCTTCTCGGCATTGACTGCAAGTACAGCGGCGGGAATAATGCCAGCGAAAAAGTGAAAGCGTTTGTCCGGGACAAGACTGTGGTGTGCGTTTGCCCCGAGGTCATGGGCGGACTGCCGGTGCCCAGAATTCCGTGCGAGCGCAGAGACGGCCGGATTGTGAACCGGAACGGGGAAGACTGCACGGAAGCCTTTGAAAAGGGCGTGCAGAGCATTATGGAAAGCATCCGGAATATGCGCATTGATATGGCGATTCTGCAGCCGCGCAGCCCGAGCTGCGGCCGGGATGTCATCTATGACGGTTCATTTTCGGGGCGGCTTGTGCCGGGCAGCGGAATCCTTGCGGAGGCACTCCGGAAGAGGAATATTCCGATCGTGCTTCCGGAAGAGCTGACAGAGCCTGTATAAGGAAAATCGTGGTGTCTGCTGTGCAGACACCATATTTCTTTTCAAAAAACCTGAATTCCATTGCAAATCTGTTTTTCCTGATAATTGTCCATTGACATGACATATCCGATTTGGGAAAATTAAGGACGGAAACATCCATGAAAGGAAGGAACTCCATGAAACGCATCATTCGGGAACTCAACAGCAAGTGGGCCTTCTCCAAGGAATGTGATAAGCTTCCGGAAGTCATGCCGGAAAAATGGGTATGGGTAAACCTGCCGCATACGTGGAACGGGATTGACGGACAGGACGGCGGGAATGATTTTTACCGCGGGACCTGCTGGTATGCCAGGACCGTTTCGCGCAAGGAACTCCCGGATACGCCGCGGGTATATCTTGAGTTTCCTGCGGCCAATGCAAGTGCGGACATATACATGAATGGAGAAAAGCTGGCCCATCATGACGGCGGGTATTCCTGCTTCAGGGTGGAGATCACAGACCATATTCAGGACAGCAACCTGATCTGCGTGGCTGTGGACAATTCGGTAAACGACCGCGTATACCCGCAGCACGCGGACTTTACCTTTTACGGCGGATTATACCGCGGCGTAAATGTGATCGGTGTGGCGGATGTTCACTTTGATCTCATGCATCACGGCGGACCCGGCATCATGGTAACGCCCAGGTGCGGTGAAAACGGCAGTGCTTCAGTGGATGTCCAGGTCTGGCCCAGTCAGATGACGGAACATCTGCATTTCAGCTATCGAATTCTGGATGCGGAAGGCCGGGAAGTGAAGAAACTGGATGTGGCCAGTTCCACGGCCTGTCTTGAACTGGAGGAGGCGCATCTCTGGCAGGGCAGGGAGGATCCGTATCTCTACACCATGGCTGTGAGCATGTTTGTGGATGATGAGCTCAAGGATGAGATCTGCACGCGCTTCGGCGTGCGTTCCTATCGGATTGATCCGGAGGAAGGCTTCATTCTCAACGGAAAGCCGTATCCGCTGCGCGGTGTGTGCCGCCATCAGGACCGGCCGGAAATCGGCAATGCCCTGAAACGGGAGCATCACGAGGAAGACATTGATCTGATCTGCGAACTCGGTGCCAACACCATCCGTCTGGCGCATTATCAGCACAGCCAGATTTTCTATGATCTGTGCGATGAGCGCGGACTGGTGATCTGGGCGGAAATTCCCTATATTTCCGCGCACATGGCCAACGGCAGGGAGAACACCATCAGCCAGATGACTGAGCTGATTGTTCAGAACTACAATCACCCCTCCATTGTGGTCTGGGGACTTTCCAATGAGGTCACCATGATGACGCCCACCGATGAGGACATGCTGGAGAACCACCGCATCCTCAATGATCTGTGCCACAAGATGGATCCCACAAGACCCACAACCATGGCAGCGGTGAGCATGTGCTCCATCGACGATCCCATTGTGCATATTTCGGATGTGCTGTCCTACAACCTGTATTTTGGATGGTACGGCGGTACCATGGAGATGAACGGGCCCTGGATGGATACGTTCCATGCCAGGTATCCGGATACGCCCATCGGCATGAGCGAATACGGCGCGGAGGCTCTGAACTGGCATAACGGGAAGCCGCGTCAGGGGGATTACAGCGAGGAGTATCAGGCAAAGTATCATGAGGAACTGATCAAGCAGCTGTATCCCCGAAAATTCATCTGGGCCACGCATGTCTGGAATATGTTTGACTTCGCCGCGGATGCGAGGGCCGAGGGCGGAGAGAACGGTATGAACCACAAGGGCCTTGTGACGTTTGACCGCAAATATCGGAAAGATGCCTTCTATGCGCATAAGGCATGGCTGAGCAGGGAACCTTTTGTGCACATCGGCGGCAGACGCTATGTGGACCGTGTGGAGAATCCGACCAATGTGACCGTATACAGCAATCAGCCGGAAGTGGAGCTGTTTGCCAATGGTGTTTCTCTTGGAAAGAAGACAGCAGAGGATCATTTCTTCCGGTTTGAAGTTCCCAATGTGGGAGAGACCCGCCTGACGGCAAGGGCAGGGGACTGCTGTGATGAGATACTGATCCGTAAGGTGGAGGAACCCAACCTGAGTTACATTTTCCGTGAGGAAGGCGCAATCCTCAACTGGAATGACATCACGGAAGTGGACGGTTTCCTCTCGCTGAACAGTAATTTCGGCGATCTATGGGAGACGGAGGAAGGGACACGGCTGGGCGTGGAAATTCTGACCAGGGTTCCGAAGCGTCCCGGAAAGCCGGGCGTCAAGGAGTCGGAGGAGGAAGCCAAAAAAGGCGTGGCCGGCTTCAGCGTCATGCGTCTCATACGTCTTTCCAAGGCAAAGATGACACGCGAGGAACTGCTTGCCTATAACGAACAGCTGAACAGGATTCCCAAGGCCCGGTAAAGATCAATATCAATAATACGGAACGAAAGTCCGCAGGCGGTGTATGCCTGCGGACTTTCATTCCTTTTATTGTGCTTTTTGTCAGGCTCTGATGAACCGTCCCGGCCCCGGAAAGAAATTCATTCCAATGGGTCATAGGCATTGTTTTCAAACCCGATATCAGGGAATGTGCTGAGAGCCGGTTTTCTGGCAGCGGAAGCCCGCTGTGCAGTTTCTGCCCATGGAAAGAGGTCCACCCAGTCGGATCCGCCTGTTCCTGGAAACACATTGGAGTTTCCCAGGTCATCCTTTGGAGGGTGACCAAAATGCTTGGTATAGGAACGGTAGAAGGTGGAATAATCGGAACAACCGACTGTGGATGCAACCTCAGAAGCAGACATGCCGCTGGTAAGGAGTTTCTGGGCATAGGAAAGGCGCTGCATGCTGACATAGTTCATGACGCTGGTATTGAAGTGCTTTCGGAACAGATGGTTGAGCTGGGAACGGGAGAGATAAAACTTCTCGGCCAGACTGTCGAGGGTGATCCGTTCGCTCAGATGCCGTCGGATATAGTCCAGTACAGGTGCCAGTTCCGGGGGATCCTGGACGATCCCGGAGGGAAGAAAATGTTCATTACTGCTGCTGCCCAGATACAGGCGCGAAAGAAGTGATTCCAGAAGAATCGGAGCGAAAAACTCCTGGGAGACCTGATCTCTGTTCCGAAGCGCCAGAATCTCATCCAGGGTCTGCTGAGCGGAGAAACGGTCTGCGTGCTCCACAAAAAACGGAATGGGAGAGCTCTTGTCCCGGACTGTATTCAGGCTGGGAAGCAGGTGCACGAATCTGTCCCGATGATCTTCAGGGAAAAAACTTTCCGTGAAGTGAAAGGTGTACCGGTCATAGGTACGGCTGGAAAGGACATGTATGCCATGCAGTGTGGAAGGGGAGATGATCATGAGCGAGTGCGGCGCAGGCGTGATTTCAGTGCCGTCATACAGATACGACAGATCCCCGGATACGAAATAGTACAGTTCATAGCAGGAGTGGGAATGGATTATGAAGTTGGGCGTAAGCGCATGGCTCTGGTGATGAGAAAAATTGTACGTATTGGAAACGATCTGCTCTGCCAAAATACATCACCTCTCTGTGACTATTTTACACATAGATGGCAGATTGTCCAGAAAAACAGCTGGCAATTGTAACAAAACGGTAAGAAAACGGACAGAGGCGACCATAAAAACCTTCAATTCGCAATCTTGCATGATCGATTTGCAATGGAGAAACTGGGAAAATAAAGTATAATATCGACATCGGACTGAGTCCGTACCGTTTTATACCTGCAGGAAGCAGGAACAACAATACATGAAGGAGGCTTTTCCGATTATGAAGAAAGTTCTCGCTCTCGTACTGGCCCTGTCGCTCATGCTTGTTGCCACTTCAGCCATGGCTCTTGAGCTGAAATCGGGTGCTGATACGTACCCCCTGGGCAGCGACAAAACCATCACCTGGTATTCCCAGGACTCCCACAACATTCATACCGATTTTGCTGACTGGCATGATTCTCCCTTCCATGTGAACATTTCCAAGCAGATCGGCGTCAACATCGAATGGGTGCTCCCCACCACCGGTGCCAATGGTGCGACGTTCACCAACACCCTGATGGCGGACCCGGCCAACCTGCCGAACATCATGGAAGCCTATTTCATGAACAATGCTCAGCAGTATCTGGATGACGAAGTGATCTGGGATCTGACCCCCTATATCCAGGAATATGCTCCTGCATACTATGCTTTCCTGCAGAGCAATCCTGCCTATGACAAGGCCATGAAGACTGACGACGGCCGTTACTATGCCTTCGGCTTCTTCCGTGAGGACGGCGGCTGGAACGACTCCTATCAGGGCCCCGTGGTCCGTCAGGACTGGCTGGAAGAATGCGGCCTGGAAATCCCCAAGACCATTTCCGAATTTGAAAATGTGATTCGCGTTTTCAAGGAAAAGTATGATGCTGTTTTCACATTCTCCTTCGGCAACCGCTTCAGCCAGATGGGCCTTTCCGGCGCTTTCGGTGCTTACGGAAATGTCAACGAAGGCTATCTCTTCTATGTGGATGACGGAAAAGTCGGCATTGCCCAGACCACGGATGAGTACAGAAACTGGGTGCGCTGGTTCTCCGGCATTTATAAGGAAGGACTCGTGGATACCGACTTCCTGACTGTGGACGATACCACCGTAAAGACGAAGGTTGAAACCGGACTGTCCGGTATTGCCATGACCTCCATGGGCCAGATGAACCTGTGGAACAACGAAATGGAAGCTGCCGGCAACGGCCGTCCCTGGATCGGCATTCCTTATCCTACAGCGGATGACGGCTCCCTGTATTCCATCTTCGGCGGTTCCGGCATCGGCAGCATCACCGGCGTGATCACCAAGAGCGCGGATGAAGAAACCATGAAGCTGTGCCTGCAGGCACTCGACTATGCCTACACTGCAGAAGGCTTCCTGTTCTGGAACTATGGTATTGAAGGCGAAAGCTGGGAAATGAACCCCGAAACCGGACTGCCCAAGTGGACTCCTCTGGTGGCGGACGACAAGTCCAGCGATCCTATGATCAAGTATAACGGCACCACCTGGTCCGGCTCCTGCATCCAGGCAACCAATCTCCTGTATCTGAAGAATTCTCAGGCTTCCATCGACGCCAATGATGCCTGGTTCTACCTGGGCATGGGCCGTGACACCACGGAACTGGACAAGGTGGCGGAAATCACTTCCGGCCACAAGTGGCCTACCGGCGTTACCTTCACCACGGAAGAAGCGGATGAACTGGATCTGTATTCTGCAAACCTGGGCACCTATGTGGTGGAACAGTGCACCAGCTTCCTGGTGGGCAACAAGGATATCAATGATGACGCTGAATGGAAGGCTTTCATTGACGGACTTGAGCAGTACAAGGCTTCCCGCGTGATCGAGATTCGTCAGAACTGCTACGATCGTTATCTGTCCCGTTAATCGGCAGAGAGAATCTCTGATGCTTTGAGGTAATCAGCAGGCGGTGGAGGAATTGACTCCTCCACCGCCTGTGTTCTTTGACGACGAGGAGGAATCTCTGTGGCCAAGCAAGGAATTGCGACCAATTCGCACTACAAGAGTCTGTCCCTGGGAAAGAAAATCGCGCGGGACTTCAGCCATAACAAGTATAAGTATCTGATGATTCTTCCGGTGCTTATCTATCTGGTGCTGTTCTGCTATAAGCCCATGTACGGAATCCAGATCGCGTTTAAGAACTTCAAAATCACCCGCGGTATGGCAAAGAGTCCATGGGTCGGCCTGTACTGGTTTGATGTGTTTTTCAAGGATCCTTATTTCTGGCGTCTGCTGCGCAACACGTTTACGATTTCAGCCCTGACAATTCTATTCGGTTTCCCGGCTCCCATTGTTCTTGCGCTGATGCTCAATGAGGTGAGAAACAACAAGTTCAAGCGGACGGTTCAGACCATCACTTACATGCCCTATTTCATCTCTCTTGTTGTGCTGTGTTCGCTGATCAAGATTTACTGTCAGCAGAATGGGCTGATTTCGGATATTTCGGCCTTCTTCGGCGGAGGAAAACAGAACTGGCTGCAGGATCCCAGGTATTTCAGAGCCATCTATGTGATTTCGGATATCTGGCAGGGAATCGGATGGAATTCCATTATCTATCTTGCAGCCCTTTCCGGTATAGACCAGGAGCAGTATGAGGCAGCCAGAATCGATGGAGCCAACCGCTTCCAGCAGATGCTGCATATCACGCTTCCCGGTCTGCTTCCCACCATAACCATTCTGTTCATTCTTCGCATGGGCAGTATTCTCAATGTCGGCTATGAAAAGATTCTTCTTATGTATCAGCCGACAACCTATGAAGTGGCGGATGTATTCTCGACCTATACATATCGTATTTCCCTGGGTGCCACTTCCGGTCAGCCCCAGTACTCGCTGTCCACAGCTGTCAGTCTTTTCAACACAGTTGTAAACGTTGTATTCCTGCTTGCGACGAACTTCCTCAGCAGTCGCACCACGGAATCCAGTCTGTTCTGAGGGGAGGGGCGGAAAAATGGCAAACACCAACAACCATATCAAGGAGTCTTTAGGAAGCAAGGTTTTCAGCTGTGTCAACTCGTTTCTGCTGATTTTCCTCTGCCTCCTGACACTGTATCCCATCTGGTACTGCCTTGTGGCATCGTTCACTTCCACGTCTTATCTGTCGGCACATCAGGGGGTCATGCTGATCCCGCACATGTTCACGACCAGCGCCTACAGGCTTGCGTTTACGCATCCGCTGCTGCTGAGTGGCTATAAGAACATCCTGATCGTGCTGATTGTCTCGCTGCCGCTGAACATCATTCTGACGGTATTCACGGGATATTTCCTGGCCTCGAAGAATGTGCTCCTGAAACCCTTGATCCAGTTTGTGATCATGTTCACCATGTTCTTCAACGGCGGCATGATCCCGATTTTCCTGAATATCCGTGACCTTGGACTGTACAACACGCTCTGGTCCCTGATCATTCCGGGAGCCATCAGCGTGTACAACTGCATTATCTGCCGGACGGCCATTCAGGCTGTGCCGGAAAGCCTCAATGAATCCGCGTATCTGGATGGCGCCAATGACCTTGTCATTGTGTTCCGGATCACGCTTCCGCTGATCATGCCGACGATTGCTGTGCTGCTGCTTTACTATGGCATCGGGCACTGGAACGCATGGTTCCCGGCAAGCATTTATCTTCAGGACAATAACAAGCTGCCTATTCAGAACATTATGAGATCCATTCTCATTGCCAATTCAAACCTGCTCAATGCATCCGGTTCCGAAACGGATAAAGTGGATGATTTTGCGGAGACAATCAAATATTCCACCATCATACTCACCACAGTTCCTGTTCTGTGCATCTATCCCTTCCTCCAGAAGTATTTCGTAAAGGGTGTCATGATCGGAGCAGTGAAAGGCTGATGGCCTCTGAAGCGTCAAAGGCTGGGTCTTTGACGCTATCATTTTGACATTTGACAGAAGAAAGAGGAATGAGCGCTATGGCATTTGATTTTGTGAAGGAGACAGCGGCAGACAGTGTACGCGCTGAATGGGTGCGGAAAGCGACGGAAAACCTGGATTCGAAGATGAGCTTCGCGATCGGGAAGGCAAGGGAAGTTTCATACATGCCCTATTCCACGGAAAACGGACAGTGGAAAGAAGTGAACATCGGATGGTGGACCAATGGGTTCTGGCCGGCTACGATGTGGCAGATGTTCATGATGACCGGCCGGGAAATCTACCGCGAGGAAGCTGTGCGCGCAGAGGGCATGCTGGACAGCGCATTGAAGAATTTCAAGCATCTCAGTCATGATGTCGGGTTTATGTGGCTGATTCAGTCGGGTGTGCGGTATGCCATCGAGAAGAATCCGGAGAGCTATGACAGAACCCTGTTTGCAGCCAATATGCTTGCGGGACGGTTCAATCCCTGCGGGTTTATCCGGGCGTGGAACGGCGAAGGCCGCGAGGGATGGGCCATTGTGGACTGCATGATGAATCTTCCACTGCTGTACTGGGCTTCCGAGATTACGGGCGATCCGCGCTTCAGGCTTATCGCGATGAAGCATGCAGATACTTCCATGGAGTATTTTGTAAGGCCGGATGGAAGCTGCAATCATATCATCATTTTCGATCCGGTTACTGGGGAATACCCGGACAATCCCGGAGGACAGGGCTGCGAGAGCGGTTCCAGCTGGAGCAGAGGACAGGCCTGGGCGCTGTATGGCTTTGTTCTGAGCTATCTCCATACCGGAAAGCAGGCATACCTGGATACAGCAAAGCGGGTGGCGCACTATTTTATCAGCCAGTGCGCGGACGGCGTGCCGCGGTGTGATTTCCGCCAGCCCGAGCTGCCGGATGTGCGTGACAATGCCGCCGGTAATATCGCCGCATCAGGCCTTCTGGAACTGAGCAGGAATGTTCCTGAGTCCGAGGGCCGGGTGTACTATGATGCGGCCATGCATATTCTTATGGAGCAGGAAAGGACCTGCGCGGACTGGACCGAAAACACGCCTGCCGTGTTTACCAAGTGTACCAGTGCCTATCATGATCTGCCCGGGCGCCACATGCAGATGAACTATGCGGACTTCTTCTTCACGGAAGCGGTCGGAAAGCTGCGCGGGGAAAAGATGCTGGCCTGGTATCCGAACCGGGACTGCTGAAGCGCGTGAGGCAGAGAGCACGGTTATGACCGGAAATGGGCAGAGTGTTCAGATCGAATGAATTCCATTGCAAAACCGGAACTGAATATTGCAATGAAGAGAGATTCCTATATAATGAACGGGAGAGCGGACCGGGGAGGTGCGGATATGCCTGAGAACAGCCGGGCGATCTGGCTGACCAATCTGGATATGCCCATGATCAAGCTCTCTCACAAGATTTCCAGCCGGGTTACCAGTCATTATGCCGTCCACGACCATGATTTCTATGAACTACTTTATGTGGTGACCGGGGATATCTCATTTTTCATCGCAGGGCATGAATACAAGGTGACCGGTGGAACACTTCTCACATTCACTCCAAGGGTTGCCCATGGCGTTCTGGTTCATTCCCCGGAACCGTATGAGCGCTATACACTTCATTTTGATCCGCAGGTTCTGACGGTGGAGCGAAGCTTTTCGCTGCTGTCCGTGATGCCGGACTCCTCATCTGTTCCGTCCCTTGAGGACGAAGGAAACGCCTTTATATGGGAACGCATGGAACAGTCAGGCATTGCTGAGCTGCTGGAAGCCTTTGAAAAGCTCAGGGACTGTGATGCTGAGACCAGGAATACGGTGGCGCCTGTCTATACGGAAGCCATACTGTCCGCGCTGTATATGCATGCCGGCATTCACCGGAAGCCGCCGCAGCACAATGAGCACAAAGTGAGCACCGTACAGAAGGAACTCATCACCTATGTCAATCAGCACTATACGGAAAACGTCAGTCTGGATGCACTGGGAGACCGGTTCCGGATGTCCGGCGGTTACGTGAATGCCCTGTTCAAGAAGGCCACGGGACAGACAGTCAAGGACTATGTCAGATGCCGGAGAATGGCTCATGCGCGCACCCTGCTGGCATCCGGCGTTCCCAGTTCCCAGGCAGCAGCCAGAACCGGATTTGCAGACTACACAACGTTTTACCGTGCGTATGTCAGGCATTTCGGACATGCGCCCAGTGCGGAGGAAGCAGGAACGCCAGGGTCTGCGTTTCTGATGGAAGCCCTGGCTCAGGAGCATGAAAAGTTCGGGGACGACAGTTTTCTCATGTGGAGCGACAGGAAGCGGGCGGCTGCCCAGGATCCTGCCATGTATGAATCCGACGGCAAGAAAGGATGAGGGTACCATGAATCAGGTATATATCCACGCGTTTGCAGATGAGGCCAGTCCGAAACTGGACGAGCAGATTCAGGCCATGCTGCGCAATGGACTCCACGGACTGGAAATCCGGGGCGTGGACGGTGAAAACGTGTCAGCCATTTCTCTGGACAAGGCCAGGGAAGTGCGGCATAAGATGGATGACCATG
>CACYNZ010000104.1 GCA_902775835.1 uncultured Eubacteriales bacterium
TTCCAAGGCTGTGCCGGATCAGTCCTTTCCTGCCATAAGAATAATAAGAATTCAAATTAATTCACCTCTTGCAGCTTATTAGTCCGAAGCTATACTGCTTTCCGGGATATTTGCCGTGCGCTTTGCCGGGTCATCCGGATAATCTTCTTCTCCGTCATCGTTCCGGTCAACCGGGATATTGAAATAGGTGCACATCAGGTCTGTGTACAGATCCAGGACGGTGGAGGATCCAAAACCGTTGGGAATAATGATGACGGCTGTCACCTGCGGGTCATCGTAGGGAGCAAATCCTACAAAAAGGGAATGCGTCGACTTTTTTTCAGATTCCTGGGCCGTACCGGATTTTCCGGCTATGGTAACACCATAACCGCTCATCTTTGCCGCGTAATAGGATTCGTTGCACACCATGTACATTCCATAGTGCAGCTGCTCCCAGGTTGAATCCTGTAAATCTATCGTCCGTTCTACCTTTGCCTTATTTTCCTGAACATTGCTGCCGTCATGATCGCTTGTATGGTCTATCAGGGTCAGATTATAGAGTGTGCCTTTTGTAGCGACCGCCGTCACATACCTGGCCAGCTCTGCCGCCGTATATTCATGTTTGGACTGGCCGATGGCAGAACGCACAGGATCTTCATCTGAAATATGCGGCTGGGATTCTGTCAGCTCCAGGCCTGATGTCTCGTCGAGACCAAAAGCTTTCGCGTACTTCTGCAGTCTGGAAAGACCCAGATCCGCATCGTATTTGTTGTTATCATTAATACTCAGCCTGTATCCCAGCTCATAGAAGAAGTAGTTGCAGGAATACTCTATAGCCTGGGCAACATTGATATTGCCATGGCTGGCAGTAGTCCAGTCATTGGCCGGCGGCTGCACTTTTGTGAATGTCGTGTTGTCGTAAATATAAGTATCCTTTGTGATCACGCCCTCTTCCAGGCCGGCTGCCGCCGAGACAGGCTTAAAGGTCGAGCCCGGAGCCAGCAGCTGCTGGGTCACATGGTTGTAGAGCGGCGCTGAGGCGTTGTTGATCAGAGAGCTGTAATAGCTTACATTATTGATCTTGTTGGCGTCATAGCCCGGATAGGAAACGAAAGCCTTTACTTTTCCGGTCGTGTTGTCGGTCATGATATAGGAACCGGAGCAGGGGGTCAGCGCCAGCATATCCGGCGTGATCTGCAGCTGGTAGATCATCGGAGCGGAGACTTCCGTAGCGACAACGCGCATGGTGTAGTCATCGATCTTCTTGATGCCGACGTCTTCCCAGGCGATGGGAGCGTCCGCGGTCTGCTTGCTGTATTCCTTGGCGTTCTTGATGGTGATGCTGTAGTCAGACAGGAAGTCAGCCATCTGGTTGGTCAGCTGAGGATCCAGCAGCATCTTGAAGGAATACATGACGGTATCGGCGTTGATCGCTTCGCCGTTGGCCCACTTGGCTTCGGGACGCAGGGCAATGCGCCAGGTCGTCTCGTTCACCTTTTCAGGCAGGTCCGCTGCGATTTCACCGATGTACTTGTAGTTCAGACGGGTCTCGTCCGCCACGGCACGGTACAGGGTGGCACCGCAGTAGCCGATGGGCGTGTCCAGCGTGGTTTCCACAGAATTATGACCGTTCAGGGTAGGCGTGTCATTTTTCATGTAGGTCTGCAGGACCTTCTCGGCGCCGGCGTGAGCGACCACGCAGAGGCACAGAGCGAGAAGCAGCATAATGGGCAGCAGTTTCTTCATAACTTTTTCCATCTCCTTTTTTTATTTGTTTATTGTCACAGCCCACTCAGGGCAAGACTTACGAGAATCAGGACAAGGGCCGCAGCCAGGAGCACCGGAACGTCGGCATGCCCGCCGAGGGAAGCCCTGTACTTTGCGTAGTCCTCCGCTTCCTCGCGCCCGGACCGGGCACGGCCCTGGAACACGCGCTTGAGCATTCTCGTGCCCCAGGAAAAGGAAGCAAACATCTTCATGTTCGACAGGAGACGCACAAGCCCGATCACCAGCGCGCCCGAGCCCAGGCAGAACGCGGCGTCCGATACGGACCGCATGCCGGTGAGCACGAAGAGGATCAGACCCAGGGCGAGCGAAACCACAAACGGTGCAGGCGAAAGACGTTTCCGCATGCTTCCTCACCCTCCTGCCGTTCATGCAAGTACTCGTTATCTTATCAGAGATGTATACAACGGGCAACAAAAAAACTATTAAAAAACAATCGCACGGGATGCTCAGAGGCACCCGGCCGCTTCAAGCACCTGACGCGCCGGCTCATGCATGTATCTGTCACGCAGGTACACATAGCGCACGCTGGATATGACGCGTGTGCCGTCCGGCCAGATCACCGTGCCGCGGCCCTCCGGCGTGAGCCCGAAGTCCGCGTAGCTTTCGCCCTCACGCAGCGTGAGCACGGAGAGCCGGTCCATGACCCGGTTGCCCAGCGCCAGCACAAATATGCCCCGGTCCAGGTCCAGCGACAGGTGGTGCCCGGTAAACCCGCTCAGGGCAAAGCTGCGGTCCGACATGAACGAGGGCACTTCCGAATGGATCTGCTCGGGATGCCGGACATAGCACTGATAGCCCAGGTACTGACTGTACCCGCCGCCTGGCAGCGGCGCGCCGGTCCGGTTCACCGTCATCTCCCGCAGCGCCTCCATGGAGATGACCCTGCCCTCCAGAAGACCGCGCGCGAACCGTTCCATATCGTCGAACGTGGAGAAAAGGCCCGCGTGCCCGGGACAGGAACTGCCGTCCCAGAGAATCCGGGCCTTGGGATCATGGGGTACGCCAGGTGCCGGGCCTTCGTCCCGCTTCCAGACACCCATTTCGATCCGGTAGCCATGGCTCACGTCCACCACGCCCGGGAGCATGTCCTGCGGAACCCGGCAATATGTGTGCTGCATGCCCAGCGGGTCCAGAATCCGCGTTTTCACAAGGTGCATGTAACTGTCTTTGCCGGCGCCCTCCAGCACATACTTCAGAACCATGCAGTGCATGTCGCTGTACGCCCGCTTTCCCCGGATCCCGGCCTGAATGCCCATAAGCGCTTCCAGGGCCTGTTCCCGGTCGGAACACGCGTCCACGCGCACACCGGTCTGAAGCGCGCACTGGAACGCGAAAATATCCCGTACGCTTACATCCCGGAGGTTTGTGAACATAGGCGCGTAACTGGTCACCGGCCGGTCCAGGTCCAGAAGACCTTCCTCCCGGAGACGGAGCACCATGACGCCGGTGAACAGCTTGGTCAGGCTAGCCAGGTCAAAGATGTCCTCCGCGTCCAGGCTCTCGCCCCTGTGATTGCGCACGCCGCCCAGGGCGTGCCAGGTCATTTCCCGGCTGCCGCAGCCCAGGTGCAGGCAGGACAGGACCTGCGAGTTATCTACAAAAAACTGCACAGCCTGTTGCAGCTGTGCACTTTCCCTTAGACAAGTCCGATTCTCGTGCATCGTACATTCCCTTTCACCAGGTCCGTCAGATGATGCCGCGCGTGCCCGATGATCACCGTGCTTCCCTTGAGCGCGGATTCCAGGGCGTATTCCAGCTTGGCTCTGGCGCCGTTGGCACCCGCGCGGCTGGCACCGATGCAGCTTTCCTGCAGCTCACGCACCATCCGGGTCAGTTCCTCCGGCGTATGCGCTTCCACGCGCTCCACCAGTGTCTGCGGATCGCCGGGCACGCGGTAGATACCCTCCGTGCTCGTCATGAGCACCAGCGTTTTCGCGTGCACCAGGCCCGCGATGACGGCCGCGGTCTCATCATTGTCCACGCACTCGTGCACTTCCGTGCCCGCCTTGCGGCGGACGGCCAGCTCCATCTTGCGGTTCTCCTCATCGGAGACGGCGTCGTTGTAGTTGACCACGGGGATGGTGCCCTGCTCCGCCGCCCGGTGGAACAGGCTCAGGAGATGCGCGCATTTTTCCGGATCATTGAAGTGCGTGTGCTCCACCAGCACCTGCCGCAGCCCGTATTCCGGGGGCACGAACTGGCGGTAAGTCTGCATCAGCACCGCCTGGCCCTGCGCGGCATAGTCCGCCTTGTCCTCCTCGGGATCCCCGCTGAGCTCACGTCCCGTGCGCCGTATGTAGTCCAGACGCCCGATCTCCGTGGCACCTGAGGTGACGAGAATCATGCCGGGACGCAGTTCCTTGCCCAGCCGGGCAAACACGTTGTAATCCATGTCCTGATCCTCCCGGCGGATCAGTGCCATGGAGCCCACCTTGCATACCAGGTCCAGTGTCATGCCTACCTCCACTTTACATCCAGCGCGTACAGTCCAAAGCGCAGCCGGAGCATTCTTTCCATGGCCGCGACGCCAGGAAAATAACCCTTGGAATTGTCCAGCACCATGTCCGCCACTTCGCGGTAGCGCCCGATGCGCTCATGATACATGCGTTCCACCTCGCCCAGGCCCTTTTCCGCCAGAAGCGGACGCCGGTCCAGCTTGATGTCGCTCAGTATCTGGTCCAGCGGACGGTCAATGAGCAGGATCAGGCCGTTGGCCTTCATGATCCTGAGGTTCTCGTCGCGCATGACGCAGCCGCCGCCGGTGGAAATGATGGCAGGGCCTTCCCGCGTCAGCTGGATCAGCATATTGGTCTCCGCCCTGCGGAAGGCGTCCTCGCCGTACTTTTCAAAGATTTCCGTGACGGGCAAGCCGAATGTGTCGGTAATGCGCCGGTCCATATCCACATAGGGAAGATGCAGATTGGAGGCCACTTTCTTTCCGAGACTGCTTTTTCCGCTTCCGGCCATGCCGGTGATATACACGCTTCGGTCAAACATGCCTTTCCGCCTCCTCGATGATCTTCTCCTGTTCTTCCCGGCTCATGGACATCAGGCAGTTGAACAGCCGGATCACCTGCTCCTCACGCCCGGGGGTGCGCAGCATGCCACAGCGGCTTTCCAGTACCTTGAGTTCCCTGGCGGTGTCCAGCACCGGACGGTGGTTTTCCATCTTCCATTCCGCCACTTCCCGGGCCAGGTCCATGCGCGCTTCGAGAAGCGCCACAATGCCCATGTCCACCTGGTCCAGTTCCGCGCGGATTTCCGCTATATCCCGCATGTCACGCTTCCCCTTTCTCTTCTGCCGCCGGCAGTGCGTTATCCCCGGCCCTGGGCAGGGTGAAGGCAAACGCCGCCCCGCTCTGCGTATCCAGAAGCCGTATGCTTTCCCCGTGCATCTGCATGATGCGCTGGCAGATGCTCAGGCCGAGTCCTGTACCCTTGCCCGAGGTATGCGCCCTGTCCACGGTAAAGAACCGCTCGAAGACGCGTCCCCGGTCCTCCTCGGAAATGCCGATGCCGTTGTCCCTGACCACCATGCAGCACTTGCTGCCCTGGGGCTGGATTTCCAGCGTCACGGTCCCGCCGTCCGGCGTGAACTTGATGGCATTGTCCAGAAGGTTCACCACCACCTGCTCGATCCGATCCGGATCCCCCATCACCATGCAGGGGTCCTCCGAGAACTCGCAGTCCACTTCCATGTTCTTCTTTTCCAGATCATTTACGCGCCGGATCACCGCGCGCCGGAACATCTCGCACATGTCGAATGCGCGCCTGTCCAACGCGGCGTCATCCCGCTCCAGCCTTGACAGCGCCAGCAGATCCGAGATCAGCCGGGTCAGGCGCCTCGTCTCGTCGCCCACCAGGCCCAGGTACTTCATTCTCTCCTCCTCCGGGATCGTTCCGTCCAGGATGCCCTGGACAAACCCGGAGATGGAGGTAATCGGCGAGCGCAGCTCATGGCTTACATTGGCCACGAACTCCCGGCGGCTGGCGTCGTTCTCACTGACCTTATCCGCCATGATATTGAAGGCGCTGGCCATTTCCTGGACTTCCCGCGTTCCCCTGCCCGGGTCCACGCGCACGGAGAAGTCGCCCTCGGACATGGCCCGGGAGGCCGCCGTCAGCTCGCGCAGGGGCTTGAGCACGCGCCGGATATAGAAGAACAGCGCGCCGCCCACGGCGAGCATGGCCAGGGAGGACACCAGGAATACCGGCAGGAAGAGTTCCTCCATGCCGCCCTCTATGGTCTGGGCTCCGGTATGGATGAGCACGGCGCCAAGCACCGTATCGCTGCGGACAAAGGGCACGCCTACGGTAAACGTGGGATTCCCGCCCACATTCGAGCGCAGGGAGATTTCCTCGCCGCCCACCACCTTGATCAGTGCCTCGCTGAGCTCCTTGCCGTTCAGGGAGGAGGCGAAGTTCGGGTCCTCAAGGCTGGCCATGTTCAGGTTGTCCATGATCCGGCCGCGCCGGTCCACCACCACAATATAGGCGTTGTAGTCGCGGTAGACCATCTCGCTCTTCCACTGGAGATAGCGCTCCGCCTCGTCATCAATGCCCATCATCAGCGCCGCGGTGCTCGTGTTGCTGCGCGCGGCGAGATAGGCAATGTCCCTTGCCTCCTTGGTCAGCGCTTCCAGGCGCGAGTTGATCTGCTGCGTGCGCATGGAAATGGCTGACACGGCTGCAATGCCCACGGTCATCAGCAGCATGGCTGAGATGACCATGGCCATGATTCGTGTAAACATGTCCGCTCCTGTTACTTCACTTCAAACTTGTACCCGACGCCCCATACCGTATGAATGCGCCAGCCGTACTTCTCGCTGTCCGGCAGCTTTTCGCGCAGGCGCTTGATATGCACGTCCACGGTTCTTGAGGAATCGCCGGCGAAATCAAAGCCCCAGACCTGCTCCAGCAGCTGGTCCCGGGTGAACACCTGACCCGCGTGCGACGCTAGGAAGTACAGAACCTCCAGCTCCTTGGGCGGCATTTCCACCTTTTCGCCCTCATACCGGCATTCGTACTGGGTGCGGGACACGGTGAGGCCCGGGAAGGACAGCGTATCGTCCGTATCCTCCTCCGCGCCGTGAGTGCGCCGCAGCACCGCCTTCACCCTGGCCACCATTTCCTTGGTCTCAAAGGGCTTGGTGATATAGTCATCGGCGCCCAGCTCCAGGCCGAGCACCTTGTCAAAAGTCTCATCCTTGGCGGTGACCATGATCACCGGAATGGTGCTGGTGCGCCGGATGCTCTTGAGCACCTGCCAGCCGTCCATGCCGGGCATCATCACGTCCAGGATCACCAGGTCCGGCGGCTGACGCCGGAACTCATTGACCGCGTCATCGCCGCGCGCCACAACCTTCACGTCAAAGCCTTCCTTTTCCAGGTACAGCTGCTCCAGGCGGCTGATGTTCGGATCATCATCCGCCACAAGGATTCTGAGTCTGGCCTTCATGGTCAGGCTGCCCCCTTCCTCACTTGAGCGTGACCACGGTCACGCCGTCCTCGCCTTCGCCGTAGACACCCAGCCGGATTTTCTTCACGTGCGGGTGATGCCGCAGTTCCGCCTGAATGCCCGAGCGCAGCACGCCCGTGCCCTTGCCGTGAATGATGAACACCTCACCCACGCCGGCCATGACCATGCCGTCAATATACTGGTCCACCGTCATGATGGCCTCGTCCAGTGTCATGCCGCGCACGTCGCACTCCATGCGCACGGAGCGGCTCATGCTGTCCGTCTTGTTGGACACGCTGGTCTTCACGGCCTGCGCCTTCTTTTCCTTGACCGGGCGCAGCTGGCTCAGATGAATCTTGAACTTCATGGCGCCGGCCTGGACCATGACCTCGCCCTTGGCGTCCTCCGGCGAGACGACCACGGCCTCAGAGCCCAGGGTCAGGACCTTGACCTTCTGGCCCGCTTCCACGTGCTTCGGCGCCTCGCCCTCGGAGGGCAGGGCGGTCTTCAGCCCGTCCGCGAGCTCGTCAATGCCGCGGTCCATGCGCTTGCGCAGTTCCGCCACCTCGCCGTCACCGGCCATGGCCGCCTGCTTCTTCAGGCGCTTGAGGTCGGAAATGATGGCCTCGGATTCCTGACGCGCGTTCTCCATGATGCGCTTGGCGTCCTCGCGGGTCTTGCGCAGGGTCTGCTCCCGCTTTTCCTCCATTTCACGGCGGAGACGTTCGGCTTCATTGCGCAGTTTCACCGTTTCCGCTGCGGCGTCCTCGGCGATCTTGCGCTCGCGCTCGGCCACCTGACGGTGATACTCGGCGTTGGCGATCACGTCCTCAAACCGGATGGTATCGCTGGACAGAAGCTTTTTCGCTTCCTCGATCAGGTTTTCGGACAGGCCCAGGCGCCGGCTGATCTCAAACGCGTTGCTCTTGCCGGGCACGCCGATGGACAGGCGGTAGGTGGGCCGGAGCGTTTCCACGTCAAACTCCACGGACGCGTTCTCCACGCCGGGCGTGGACAGGGCAAACGCCTTGAGCTCCGCGTAGTGCGTGGTGGCCATGGTGCGCACCTTGATCTTCAGAAGACGGCTCAGAATGCTCTGGGCCAGTGCCGCGCCTTCCGTGGGATCCGTGCCCGCGCCGAGCTCGTCAAACAGTACCAGGTCCCGGGGCGTCACTTCCTGCATAATGGTCACGATATTGGTCATGTGCGCCGAGAACGTGGACAGGTTCTGCTCAATGGACTGCTCATCGCCGATGTCCGCGAACACCTGCTCGAACACGCACATTTCCGTGCCCAGGTCCGCGGGCAGCTGAAGCCCGGCCTGGGCCATGAGCGTGAACAGACCCACGGTCTTGAGTGTTACGGTCTTTCCGCCGGTGTTCGGGCCGGTGATGATCAGTTCCGTGAACTCGCGTCCGAGCCAGAGGGAGCCGGGCACCACCTTGTCGTCATCGATCAGCGGATGCCGGCCCCGTATAATGGACAGGTATCCGTCCTGGTTCAGTTTCGGGCTCACGCCGCGCATGCTGCGTCCCAGCAGGCCCCGGGCAAAGATGAAGTCCAGTTCCGCCAGGGTTTCCACGTCCGCGCACAGACGCTGGGCATAGGGCGCGAGCTCGCCGGAGAGCGCGGCCAGGATGCGCTCGATCTCACGGCGCTCCTTGAGCTCCCATTCCTTGAGCTCATTGCCCATCTCCACCGCGGCCATGGGTTCAATGAACAGCGTGGCGCCGCTGGAGGACTGGTCATGCACAAGGCCGGGCACACTGCCCCTGGCCTCGGCGCGCACCGGGATCACATAGCGGCCGTTGCGCACGGTAACTATGGGATCCTGGACAAACTTGGCAAAGCTCGGGTTATGAATCATCTGGTTCAGACGGTCGCGGATCCGGTCCGTGGCCCCGCGCAGATGCCGGCGGATATCCGCCAGCGTGGTGCTGGCGTGATCGCTGATCTCGTCCTCTGAGAGAATAGCGTCGGAAATATCCCGCTCCACGTTTTCCAGCGGGTACAGGCCTTCCGCCATGACCCGGAGTCTGGGCGTGTTCGTGCGGTCCGTGACCAGCGCGTCCCTGGCGCTGCGGGAGGCCCGGAGCATGCCGGCGATCTCCAGCAGGCTCTTGGCGGAAAGCACCGCGCCTTTCTCGGCCAGCTTCAGGTTCTGACGCACATCCCCGAACTCGCACAGCGGGCTTCCGCCGGTATAGGAGATGATGACCGTGGCTTCCTCGGTCTCCTGCTGCAGGCGCTGCACCTCGGGCAGGTTGTCCGCCACGCCCATGTTCAGGCACAGCTCACGGCCCATGCCGGTCTGCGCCAGGGCGGCGCACATTTCCCGGATCTTGGTAAACTCCAGCACCCTCAGGGTGCGTTCCATTCTTTCCTGTTCCATCGCTTTACTCCACAGCCCGCTTCCAGTGGCCCTCCGAGGAGGGTTCTGCCAGAAGATGGGGCAAATCTGTTTCCACTGTCACTTCCGCGCTCCAGTTCATGCCAAGCGCGCGGACCTGCCGGAGAATGTTCACCGGCTCCATCTGGAGCATGCGGATCTCGCAGCCCTCGGGCAGGCGCTCCCGGATCAGCGGGTATTCCGCGCCTTTCCGGTCACGCAGGCTTGTGCCGCGGACCGAGTCAGGATTGTCTGCGTCGCACATGCGGCAGTCCCGGCGGTTCCTGTCCAGCCCCTTCTGCACTCTCGCGGGGCAGTGCGACAGGAGCATCAGCGTCTGACGCCCCGCCGCGGGGACCAGGATATCCGGCTCGCCGCGGGTCAGCTCTCTGAGCCCGTCCGCGTCCAGTTCCGTGGACGCAGTCACAAACTCGCAGCCCAAGCGGAACAGTACGCCGGCACTGCGCCGGTTCATGACCGGGATGCCGCTGCCCGCGCCATAGGGCAGGTCCCATTTCCGGCCCAGCTGGCCCACGCTTCCGAGCACAATGCCCGAGATCCTTTCCCTGTGCTGCTGAATGAAGCGCTGCAGGCTGTCCAGTGTCTGCTCACCGCAGACCACGGGCAGGTGCAGCCATACCGGGCCGGGCATGCCCTGCAGGCCTTTTTCCAGTGCCGGAATCCGGTAATCCTCCGGACGCCAGCACAGCCGGACGTTTTCCGGCACCTGCTTCAGCTGATCCGGTGTACGGAAGATCAGAAGCGGCGGGACCGCGTGTCCGGGCAGCCGGATCTCCGGTGCCGGCGATTCCGTTCCAATTTCCGGCGCAAAATCCCGGATCCGCGCTTCCTGCATTTCTTCCAGTGCCCTGCGCCGCAGCTCATTGAGCACGGACCTGGGCACAAAGACACCGGCTGTTTCCACCGAAATCTCCGATACCTCAAACGGCGTATCCCCGGTCTTTTCCAGGGACGTGCGCGCATCCTCTTCGGTCATGGCCCGGTTCCGCGCGGGATCCGCCTCCGGACCAGTGACCCTGACCGTTGAAGTTCCGTCCGTAATGGTCAGCTCCAGCGCATGCCCGGGATATGCCCGGAGATGCATGCTCACCGGAATCCGGGGCATGGGGCGTTCCCGCTCCATTTCCAGCTGACGCTGGCTGACCAGCAGCCGGACCGCGTCACC
>CACYNZ010000105.1 GCA_902775835.1 uncultured Eubacteriales bacterium
GAACATCATTTTCGATATATTCCCTCGAATAATCTTTGGTGTTGACTTCTCTGAGCGTCCTAACAATCAAAGCTGATACATTTCCTGCATCTTCAGGCTTGATTCTTCTGATAATCATTGCATCACATCCTCACAAATCCCGATTTATCTTATGATTCGATGTTTTTCAGAATCTCGATGAGATCCTTCCAATCTGTAATAACCGGCACATCCTTATTATTCAACGTTTGGATAGGACGTGCTTGTCTGGCATGACCGTTTGTCAGGCCTTGATAAAATACAGCTGATAAACCCGCTTCCTTTGCCCCTTCCACATCTTTGTCATAGGTATCTCCGCAAAACCAGACATTTTCCGGTTTCAGGTTTGCCTTTTCCAGCGCAATCTGAAAGAGTCTCGGGTCCGGTTTTCTCAAGCCATAATCGCTGGATGCCAGAATGAATTCAAAATGATGTTCCGGAAGCAGCGTGTTAATTCTTCTCTGAAGTGCAGCTCCGGTCCATCCAATATTACTGATTACTCCCGTGCGGATACCGCTCTCTTTTAGGAACGACAGCAACTCACAAACATTCGTATATATGCAGTCTGCTGTCATAGGTGCCGTATGATCCCAGAAGATGAATTCCGCTTCTTCATAGGAAATGTCCAGCTTGATTCCGTGAAGCTCATATTTCAGACGGAGCATCTGAATTTCTGTGGGCTCCGCACCGAGATCCCGGACCGGCTGAAGAGACTGAAAGTAATTCTTTTCCCAGGAGCTGAGTTCTTCAGGCGTATAATGATGGGGATTTGTGATTACATGCTCAAAAAGAGCTCTTTCTCCCCTGAGCATATCCCAGCCGGGTTCGCAGAGTAATGTTCCGCCATAATCAAAGAGAATCATCTTTGGCTTCTGCTTCATTGTTTTTCATTCTCCGAATTCTTCACTCAATTAACTTTCCGAGATAACTTATATCAGTCATCCAAGCATTTCTGCATAACGATTGCATCGCTATAGACATTGTTTGCAAACCAATAATGTTTGAGAACCCCAACATCAGAAAATCCCATTTTATGGTAAAGCGCAATGGCAGCCTTATTATCAGCAACAACTTCCAGCTCAATATTCAGAAGGTTCATTTTTCTCGCGCATCCAATGATTTCCGTCATGAGCCTTGTGCCGATCTTCTTATTCCAATAGTCTTTTCTGACTGAGATCGAAAACTTGGCATTATGACACAGAACCAACATTATTTACGTAATAAGTCAACCTGAAGGGAATTGAGGAGCTCCTGGGTCCTTTTCTGGATAGCGGATACTTTGTAGCCTTCGCCATCGCCGGTATCAACCTTGTAGATGTTCTTTGTCAGCTTCAGAACATCTTCCGCCGAATACTTATCATCAAGTTTTTTGTTCCGCAGTGCGTTCAAAAGGCCGTAATAATAGAGCAGGCTGATGTGATTCAGGAATGCCCAACCGCGGAAATAGTCATCGCTGTGCGCATGGGAAGCACTGCCGGTTACGCTGTTCTTCAGGTAGTCAAAGCACTGTTCAATATCCCAGCGCTGCTTGTAGTTCAGGTAGATGTCCTTCGCCGGAACATCCAGGTTGCTGCTGAAGGAAAAGTAACCCATCCGTTTTTCCTTGAGGACATCCATCGGCTGAGGCTCATGCTCTTCGTAATCCTTCTCAGCTTTCTCGACAAAGTGTCCCGCCAGATCGGCCCTCCTGGCATCGTCACGGAACGTGTAGATAAAGTTTCCCTGATTGCCGCTGGAACGCTTGCGATGCCATACAGGACGGTGATGATAGGAGAAAACACCATCCCACTTGCTGTCATCCGTGTTTTCGTAAAACTCTGGTTCCACATTGACGGTGTCCTCCCGAAGCGGAAGGATGAATTTCATTCCGGCAGTCATCAGCGCTGATAGATTCCGCTTGGAATAGAAGCCCTTGTCCGCAATAATGATGCAGTCCTTGCATCCGGATGCCCGGACGGTGTCCATGAATGCGGCCTTGTCTACTACGGAGCCTTGAACGATCCGATAAAACACAGGCCGATGGGAATCCTTCTCAAACACATACAGGATTCTCGCCTGCGGATCCTGCCTGTGTTCAGGGTTATAGCCCTTCTCTGAAAGGGAATCTGCGGACCGAGTGAAAATGGACGTTCCGTCGAACAGCAGCGTGCTCCCCGGCATCACCCGCTCTTTCATGAAGGCATCCAACCGATCCTGCATCCCGCCCAGTCTGGCAATAAATTTCCGCACCGTGACCTCAGATACGGACAGATCGGCACACAACTCGCTCATGTAGGAATCCAGAAAGATAGGCTGAATCATCCTGGCTGATGTCACGCTGTCGACCAGACGGATCAGCGAGATGGTTCTGATTTCCCGGAACAGTTCCGGGAAATGTTTCCTCAGTTGCTCATTCAGCTCAGCACTGAGCTGCTGCAGTATCTCGTATGCGCCATAGTTCTTTACCGAAGGGGCAATATCCGGCGTCAGCCTCATGTCCTGTAAAAGCCGAAGTCCGTTGGCATTGGGGATGAATCCGTCAGCCTCGGTGATCTTACCAATACTCTTTCCGGTCGTCTTCTGTGACCGTCCCTTCGCAGGATCCCACCTGGAGGAAACCTTGTACACGTAGTAGTACCCGCCTATAAACCGAATCTCCACCGCTCCGAATTGCGTCGGTCGTTTGGACTTGATTGCTTCCGGAATGCCCATTCTGATCCCTCCAACAATTAACGTAAGTTACGTAATCATTATACGCCAGAATGGTCGCTAAATCAATACCCGGGAGCACAAAATGCGGATAAAAGCTTGTTTTTTCAGGGGCGATGAGCCATATATGGACAAGGATCCTGATTTAGGCCGCCGATTTAGCAGTTTTCTATTAACGTAAATTCTATTGGTAAAGTGTTCACCCGGCGGATCATTCCATGCCGGGTGTCTTTGTCATCTTCTGTTCATGCCCTTTCTCTGTCCATTACAGGGCAGCTGTCAGCGCATCGTATTCTTCCTGGGTAATCACATTGTTCTCCAGCAGTTCAGCAAGCAGACCGCCTTCAGCAGGTTTCTGCCCGTTCATTTCAGGCAGGTCTTCAGGTTTATGCTCTTCCATGAACGCCTTGATCTTATCGCAGGTTTCCTGGGAAATGACTCCATTGGTCACCATTGCATCAAAGTCGATCATCACATGGGCTTTCATATCCTGACTTCCCTGGCCGCGCATGCCGCCGAATCCCCTGCCCTGCGCACGCCTGTTTCCATTCCGGGCATTCTGGTTTTCCGCAGCGCTTTCCGACAGATCTTCAGGTTCTTCAGGAGCATCGGCAGGCTTTTCACCGGTGGGCTTTTCCGGAGCATTTTCCGGTTTTTCACCCATAGGAGGCTGTCCCCTCATCCCCTGCATATTGCCATCCATCGGTCCATTCATTCCACCCATCGGAGGCTGACCCATGGGAGCACCCTGCTGTGTTCCCTCCACGGTCTGTGTCTGTTCTGTCCCAGTATTCTGATTTTCATTTCCTTCAGCAAGCACCGATACCGACATCACCAGCATGGCAATGGCGAGAATCAAAGCAAAGATCTTTTTCATGACTGTTTCCTCCTCATTTTCCGGATTCTTTCTGCCGGGCAGGGAGTGTGCACAGTTCCCTCCCGACGCTGTCATCTTATCAAGGCAGTCTTAAACGGACCTTGAAATATCCGTCATGAAAAAATTATTTCTTTTTCGGTGTTTCAGGAAAATCCGGCCGTTCATACTATACTGCATACCGCACAAACCGGATCCCAGGATTTTCATCATCCGGCTGCCAGATGGTTTTCCGGAACGTATCATATACTGTGCGGCACATAAAGCCGCCCCAAAGAAAACAATTATGATCCGGAGGATACAGACATGTCGGACAAGAAAGAACTGGAACTTAGGACAATGGCTAATGCCACCGGCGGCATGCGGGACCCGGTTGGAGAAAGATGGCTGAACATAGTAAACCGTGAAAAGGAGCAGCGGGAAGACTTTCTGAGAAGACGCGCGGAAATGCAGGACACAGCTGCCCGGCGGATGCAGGAAAGCGAAAATGCCGTCCGGGAAGCCATGGCTGCCCAGCGTAAAGCCCTGGACCTTTTCTGATTTTCCGCAGCGAAGTATTCCGGATGGCATATTCCATCCCCTGAAATAATTTTTCTTTTTTTCTCCCGGACCACTGCCACATGGAAATGTGATGCGTATCAATATATGTCAGGCGGATAAAACCTGAAAGTTACGAAAGAATCCTGCAAAGCAGGTTCATGGAAAGGAAGGCAATCCCTATGAAGAAACTGGTAGCTGTTACACTCGTCATCCTGTCCCTCGTCGGTCTCATGATCCCCGCTTTTGCAGGCGCCGAATATGTCCAGACCACACCCATGTGGGTCAACTGTGCCAACGGCAAGACACTCAATGTCCGTGACTATCCGTCCACTTCCGGTTCCCTCCTCTATCGTCTGGAGTGCGGAACCCGCGTGGAAATCATAAACACTGTGCCCGCTCCCAAGGGCTGGGCCTATGTAGAGCCCGATGGATACAGCAACGGCGGCTATGTCATGACCAAGTTCCTGGTTTCCAAGCAGCCTCAGAAGTATGAAATCACTGAGCGCGAAGACAACTTCCGCGCAGTCACTCCCTACTATGTCACCGCAAAAGCGCTGAGCCGCCGCACGGACAGCAGCGTGGGACTGCGCGTACAGCCCAACAAGACGGCCCGTGAAATCCGCCGCCTCATCGCCGGCGATATGCTGCAGGTCATTGCCCGCGGCAAGACCTGGAGCCAGGTGATCGATCTGACCACCGGTCAGACCGGCTACATGGCCAATGACTACATGGTCAGGCAGTGAGGAATTCCTGACCATCCGTGTCTGCCTCAGAGCCGTAACGGATCCCCATTTCTCACAGCCACCCTTTCCAGAGACGGCGTTTCACATAATTTCATCCGCTGCCGTTAAAAGAGCCGGGCACTTGCCCGGCTCTTTCCGCATTCAGTTTTCCGTGAACAGTGGTGTGGAATAGTAGCGGTCCCCGCTGTCCGGCAGAATGGCCACAATGGTCTTGCCCCTGTTTTCCGGACGCTTAGCCAGCGAAATGGCTCCAAAGAGGGCTGCACCGGAGGAGATGCCCACCGATATGCCTTCCTTTCTCGCCAGAAGCCTGGCCGTCTCAAACGCGTCCTGATTGGAAGCCCTGAAGACCTCATCATATACGCCGGTGTTCAGCACTTTCGGAACAAACCCGGCACCGATACCCTGAATCTTATGGGCACCGGCTTTCCCTTCCGAGAGCACAGGCGAATCCTCCGGCTCCAGTGCCACCACCTGAACGGCGGGATTTTGCTCCTTCAGATATTCCCCGGTTCCGGTTACCGTTCCGCCGGTTCCCACGCCCGCAATGAGAATATCCACCTTCCCGTCTGTATCCCTCCAGATCTCCGGTCCCGTGGTCGCCTTGTGCACCGCAGGATTGGCCGGGTTCACAAACTGGCCCGGAATAAAGCTGTCCGGGATTTCCGCCGCAAGCTCTTCCGCCTTTTCAATGGCACCCTTCATGCCACGAGCGCCTTCGGTGAGCACGAGTTCCGCACCGTAGGCCTTCAGAATATTCCGGCGCTCCACACTCATGGTTTCAGGCATGGTGAGGATAATGCGGTATCCCTTGGACGCAGCAATGGCTGCCAGTCCGATCCCGGTATTGCCGGACGTCGGTTCAATGATGACAGAGCCCGGCTTCAGCAGTCCCTTTGCCTCCGCGTCCTCAATCATCGCCTTGGCGATACGGTCTTTCACGCTTCCGGCCGGATTGAAATATTCAAGCTTGACGAGCACTGTGGCTTCAAGGCCCAGTGCCTTTTCGATATTCACGACCTCCACCAGGGGTGTGTTCCCGATCAAATCCAGTGTACCTTTATAAATTCTCGACATGTTTTCTGAAGCTCCCTTCTTCCGTCTTACACTTTCCGGCCTGTCCGCTTCTGGTAATCCTCCAGGGCAGACTGTATTGCCTCTTCCGCCAGCACGCTGCAGTGCATCTTGTAATCCGGCAGTCCGTCCAGCGCCTCTGCCACTGCCTTGTTGGTCAGCTGACGCACTTCGCTGACCGGCTTTCCCTTGATCAGCTCCGTGGCCATGGAGCTGGAAGCAATGGCACTGCCGCAGCCGAACGTTTCAAACTTCACATCCTGAACGATGTCATCTTCGATCTTCAGGTACATTTTCATGATATCCCCGCACTTGGCGTTGCCGACCTCGCCGATGCCGTTCGCGTCCTCAATCACGCCCACGTTCCGGGGATTGCGGAAATGGTCCATGACCTTTTCACTGTATAAAGCCATTGCTCACTGCCTCCTCACAGAATAAACGCTTTCTTTCCGCTCATCAGGTCTCTCCAGATCGGAGAAAACCCGCGCAGATATTCCACAACTTCCTTCACGGACTGAATGATATAGTCCACTTCGTCCTCCGTGGTATTCTCCCCGATGCTCAGCCGCAGGGAACCGTGGGCCACATCATGCACCCGTCCGATCGCCAGAAGCACATGACTCGGGTCTAGAGACCCGGAAGTACAGGCACTTCCGGAGGATGCGCATATGCCCTTGTCATCCAGCAGCAGAAGCAGCGACTCTCCCTCAATGCCCTCAAAACAGAAGTTCACGTTCCCGGGCAGACGCTGCGCCGCATCCCCGTTCAGCGCCGAATGCGGGATCCGGGAAAGACCCGCAATCAGGCGGTCCCGCATGCCCGCGACCCGGGCAGCCTTCTCCTCCATCCCGGAAACGGTTTCCTTCAGCGCCGCCGCCATGGCCGCGATGCCCGGCACATTTTCCGTGCCCGCACGCCTGCCGCGCTCCTGCGCGCCACCTTCAATCAGGTTTGTAAGCCGGATACCCTTCCTTGCATAGAGGAAGCCGACGCCCTTCGGCCCGTGGAACTTGTGCGCGGATGCCGAGAGCATGTCAATGCCGTCTTTCTCCACATCCACGGGAATATGTCCAATGGCCTGCACCGCATCCGTGTGAAACAGGACCTGTTTTCTGCGGCAGATGCTGCCGATCTCACGGATGGGCTGAATCGTACCGATCTCATTGTTGGCATACATGATCGTTACAAGACATGTATCGTCACGGATCGCCTTCTCCACTTCCTCCGGCACGACGAGTCCGTTTTCGTGCACGTCCAGGAGCGTGATCTCAAACCCTTCCGCCTTCAGCGCCTCCAGCGTATGAAGCACGGCGTGGTGCTCAAAGGCAGTGGAAACAATGTGCTTCTTTCCCTTCTTCGCTCCCAGCGCCGCCGCGGACCGGATCGCCTGGTTATCCGCCTCACTCCCGCCGGATGTGAAGATGATCTCCCGGGGGTCTGCGCCGATTACCGCCGCGATGTCCTCCCGGGCCTTTTCAAGGGCTTCCTTTGCGTTCTGCCCGTGCACATACAGGCTTGAGGGATTCCCCCAGTTTTCGTTCATCAGGGATATCATGGTCTGAACCGCCGTCTCACTCATTTTGGTGGTCGCGGCATTATCGGCATAAATCACTGCAGAATCTCCTTTCCATTGGGCTGCGTCCAGATTGTAATTCCATTTACCTACTATGTCAATATGTTTTTAGAGTGATCTTTTCATCCCGTCAGCTTGATTTGCCTATTCACCTACTATATAATAGGGAAAAACATCGAGGGAGGGCTCTGCATGATTTCCACCAAAGGGCGATATGCGATCCGCGTGATGATTGATCTTGCGGAAAACGACTGCGGCACCTTTATTCCGCTTAAGGATATCGCATCCCGGCAGGGCATTTCAAAAAAATACCTGGAGATCATTGTAAAGGACATGGTAGCCGGCGGCCTTCTTGTGGGGGCCAGCGGGAAAGGCGGAGGCTACCGGCTGGTCCGGACGCCGGAAGAATACAGCATCGGGGAAATCATTGAACTGATGGAAGGCCCCCTGGCGACGGTTGCCTGCCTCGCAGACGGGGCCGTTCCCTGCCCTCGGGCCGCGGCGTGCGAAACACTTCCCATGTGGGCCGAGTACGACAGGATGACCCATGACTTTTTCTACAGCAGGCATCTCAGCGACCTGCTGAAAAAGACCGCAGAATAACCGCCTCCCATACTTCCCGTATGGCGGAAACGGGCATGCCGCAGCCGGGAAAAGTCAGAAAGCATCCGCCGGAAAGACCGGAAGCATGAAGGATTTTTCCCGGAGCCGTCGAAACAGGGATAACGGTACGCCGTAAACCATGCGGCAGGAGGAGATTCAGATGATCAAATTCAGTGAAATGCAGTATGAGCGCCCCGATATCGAGGCACTGAAGACCGCCATTGAGGACGCAACCCGGCGGGTCGAGCAGGCGAAGAGCTATGAGGATGTCAAAAAGGCCTATTTTGACCTTCAGGACAAACGGACACATACCTTCAACCTGTATACCATCGCCCATGTGCGCAACACGATCAACACCGCCGATGCGTTCTACGACGGAGAAATGCGCTGGCTGCGGGAGCAGATGGCCAAGATGATCCCGCTGGAAAACGCCTGGACAAAGGCCCTTACCTCCTCGCCGTTCCGCGGCGACTTTGAGGCCGAATACGGAAAGCAGCTTTTCCGGCTCATGGATGCGGACCTGCTGACGGAAGACGAAAAGATTGTTCAGGAAACCATCGAGGTCGGCAACATCTGCCAGCAGTACCGGAAGACCACCGCCCTGGCCTCCACCGAATTCCGGGGAGAAAAGAGCAATTTCTACGGACTGCTCAAGCACATGCAGAGCACGGACCGCCAGGAGCGGAAGGACGCCTTTGAGGCATGGGCGGGACTGTATGAGCAGATCAGCCCCGTACTGGACGGGCAGTATACGGATCTGATCCGGCTCCGCGACGGCATGGCCCATAAAATGGGCTTCCCGTCCTATACGGAAATGGCCTATATCGCCCGGCACCGCTTTGATTACACTCAGGAGGACGCCGCCAGGTTCCGTGAGCAGATCCGCCAGGTGGTCACCCCTGCCGTGGCCGAGATCCGTGAAAAGCAGAAGGCGCGCCTCGGTGTGGACAGGCTCCGCTTCTATGACGAATCCCTGCTGTTCCCTGAGGGCAATGCCGCGCCAGTCGGCACCACGCAGGAACTGGTGGACAAGGCGCAGCACATGTACCGGGAGATGAGCCCGGAAACCGGAGAATTCTTTGACTTCATGAAGAAGTATGAGCTCTTCGATCTGGAGACCAAGCCCGGAAAGAACATGGGCGGGTACATGACCCGTTTTCCGGAATACAAGGCACCCTTTATCTTCTCCAACTTCAACGGCACCGACGCGGACGTGGACGTGCTGACCCACGAGGCCGGGCATGCCTTCCAGGGCTATGTGAGCATGCGCTGCATCCCGGTAAATGCCCTGTGCGGATCCACATCCGAGATCAATGAAATCCATTCCATGTCCATGGAGCATTTCGCCTATCCCTGGATCGACGGATTTTTCGGGGAAAACAGCGAAAAGTACATCACCCAGCACCTGATCGGCGCGCTGAGCAGCATTCCCTACCTGGTGAGCGTGGATGAATTCCAGCACCGGATCTATGCATGTCCCGGCATGAGCGCCGGGGAGCGCAGAAGCGTATGGCGCGAGATTGAAAAGAAGTACATGCCCTGGCGTGACTATGACGGGAACGCGTTCCTGGAAGAGGGCGGTTTCTGGATGCAGAAGCTGCATATCTTCCTGTATCCCTTCTATTATATTGAATATGCCCTGTCCCAGATCTGCGCCTTCCAGTACTACGGCCGCATGAAGGAGGACCGCGGCGCCGCCTGGGCCGACTATCTGCGTCTGTGCCGCACCGGCGGAACCAAGGGCTATTTCGAACTGCTGGAAACCGGCAACCTGCTCAATCCCTTCCAGGAGGGCACCGTGGAAAAGTCCACCGCCCATGTGATCGAGGAAATCCGGAAACGCTATTGATCCCTGAACCCATGCACTGAAAAGGAGAGAAAAACCATGACGGAAGAAATGAAAAACTGTTCCTACTGCTCCGAAGGCGCGCTGCTGGATGCTTTCGGCATCAAAATCGGCGAGCTTCCCATGTCCAAGGTCATTCTGTTCAAGGAACAGAGCCATAAAGGCCGGATCATTGTGGCCTGCAAAAAGCATGTGGATGACATCACCCAGCTGACAAAGGAAGAGCGGATCCAGTTCATGGAAGACGTGAACCATACCGCCGAAATCATGCACGAACTGTTCCATCCGGACAAGATCAATTTCGGTGCCTACGGCGACACCATGCACCATCTGCATTTCCACCTCGTGCCCAAGTACAAGGACGGGTTTGAGTGGGGCGGCGTGTTTGCCATGAACCCCGGCAAAACCACGCTTTCCGAAGATGAATACAAGGAAATGATCGAGCTTGTCCGCAGCCGGCTGTAAGCCGTCCGGACTTCCTGACACATGAAAACGGCCCCGGATCATCATGATCCGGAGCCGTTTTCATATATCTTACAGATTCTTGAGATACGCGGCGATCTTCTCATCCTTGCATGCCGGATAGAAGAGCTCGGCAAAGTGCTCGCCGGAAATGGTTTCCTTCACGAACTCCTGATCCAGATCGGGAAGAATGTCGATCAGGGGACGATAGGTCACAGCCTTGACGCCGTCGAGGATCTTCTTGTTGCGCTGTTCAGGCACCACGCGCTCCTTGGGATAGCCCTGGCCATGACCAAAGCCGAAGAGCTGCTGGAAAATCATTTCCAGTTTCAGTTCCGCGCCCCAGCCGAAATCCTTGGCAAAAGGCAGTGCCACGCAGTTGCCGTCATTGATCTGGGCGAACATATATCCGTCACTGGGATCCACCAGATGTCCGCAGATGACTCCGGGGAAGCTGTTGCAGGCCAGCATGGCGCCTTCGCCGGTGCCGCAGCCGGTGACCACGTAATCCGCCGCGCCGGTGGTCAGCAGAATGGAGGCAAGGAGTCCGGCCTTCACATAGGTCAGCTGGCAGGCATCGTCTGCGGTATACATGCCATAGTTCACCACGGTGTGACCCATGGGTTCCACAACCTTCTTCAGGGTAGCTTCAATCAGGCTGTTCTTTGCGGCCTGGCTGTTCTCATTGATCAGAGCAATGCGCATGTTGCATCTTCCTTTCTGTTCCCTTGGGATCATTTCCAAAAATCTATTCCATACCGGCTCTGCACCGGGTTTGGACGCAAATCAGATCATACCTTCCAGACTGAGTTCCCTCAGGTATCTGTCCAGCGCATCCTCCCAGGAGGGAAGCCGGGAAAATCCCGCCGCATCCAGGCTCTTCTTGCTGAGCCGTGAATTGCAGGGCCGGTGAGCCGGCGTCGGATACTCGCTGGTGGGAATCGGATTCACTCTGCAGTTCAGGTGCGCCTTTTCCATAATAGCCGCGGCGAACTCCGCCCAGGAACAGAATTCCTCGTTCGTGGCGTGATAAATGCCGTACTTTTTCGTGCGGATCATCCGGCACACAAGAGCGGCCAGATCCCAGGAATAGGTGGGACTGCCGATCTGATCACAGACCACGTTCACCTGTGGACGGCTGGAACCGAGCCGGAGCATGGTCTTCACAAAATTGTTTCCGTGCACGCCGTATACCCAGGAAGTGCGCACAATGAAATACTTGGTCATCTGATGGCATACGGCCAGCTCGCCCTGGAACTTGGAAAGACCGTAGATGTTTTTGGGGTTCTTGGCATCCTCTGTCTCAAATGCCTCCTCCCCCTCCCCGCCGAACACATAGTCGGTGGAGATATAGACCAGTGCGGCATCCACGCTCAGGGCTGCCCGCACCATATTGGCCGTGCCCTGGGCATTGACCCGGAAACAGGCTTCCATATCGGATTCCGCCCTGTCCACCGCGGTATAGGCGGCACAGTGGACAATCACCGTGGGACAGTAGTCCTGGACCGCCCGCATGACCGCTTCCGCGTCGCCAAGATCAAAGTCTTCCCGGTCCACACCCTTGTGTTCAATGCCGTGTTCGCTCAGATGCCGGACCACATCATGCCCGAGCTGTCCCATGACTCCGGTTACGAGTACTCTCATGCCTGCCCCCTGTTGCCGTACATATGCTCATAATAATCCTGGTAATCACCGGCCAGAATATCCTTCCACCAGGACTCATGCTCCAGATACCACTTCACGGTCCGGCGCATGCCTTCATCAAACCCGGTAGCGGGCAGCCAGCCAAGCTCGCTGTGGATCTTGCTGGGATCAATGGCATAGCGGCGGTCATGGCCGGGGCGGTCCTTCACGAAGGTGATCAGGCTTTCGGGCTTGTTCAGCTCCTTCAGCACGGTTTTCACCACCTGCAGATTGGTGCGCTCATTATGTCCGCCCACATTGTAGACTTCGCCCTCGCGCCCTCTGCGCATGACCAGATCAATGGCCGCGCAGTGATCCTCCACATACAGCCAGTCACGGACGTTCTCTCCGTTGCCGTACACGGGGAGCTTTTCATCGTTCAGCGCATGGGTGATCATCAGCGGAATCAGCTTTTCCGGGAAATGATACGGACCGTAATTGTTGGAGCATCTTGTAATGCTCACCGGCACATGGAAGGTCCTGTGATAGGCCAGCACCAGCATGTCCGCACCCGCCTTAGATGCCGAATAGGGGCTTGAGGTATGAATATTCGTCTGCTCGGTAAAGAACAGGTCGGGACGGTCCAGCGGCAGGTCTCCGTATACCTCATCGGTGGACACCTGATGATATCTTCCGATCCCATACTTCCTGCAGGCATCCAGAAGCGTCTGCGTACCCAGGATATTGGTTCTCAGAAACAGGCCCGGATCCTCCACGGACCGGTCCACATGGCTTTCCGCAGCAAAGTTCACCACGATATCCGGATGTTCTTCCTCAAAAAGCTTTTCCACCGTCTCCCGGTCACAGATGTCCCCCCGGACAAACCGGAAAGACGGAGATTTCATGGCTTCATCCAGACTTTTGAGATTTCCCGCATAGGTCAGTTTATCCAGGCAGATAATTCTGTCTTCCGGATGCTTTTCCAGTTCATAATAGACGAAATTGCATCCGATAAATCCTGCGCCACCAGTTACAATGATATTCATACAAACCTCCCGTATCATTCCAAAGCAACCATTTCATTATATCATGCGGATTTTTCGTAAGCAACTTTTCCCACAGATCCGCGGGGTTCTTTCATAAGACGGACAAACCTCCCTGTCATCAGTCCATCCGGCTGAAGAAGCGTACAGCAGGCATAAACAGTTCCGTAGACAGCGCCATCAGCGATCTATGCACCTGAGTCTGCTGTAATACCGTATCTCGAAGCAGTGAATATGATTGCGCACTTTTGGAGTATTCTGGCCTTTCCAGTCTGGTCCGCCAGCACCTGAATCGTCCGGAATATGTAAGGAAATTTCCGGCCGAAGCGAAAGAAGCAAATACTGCCAGGCCGAATTGGCGGTATTGGTAACAGGTTCTGCCTTCCAAATTCCCCGGT
>CACYNZ010000106.1 GCA_902775835.1 uncultured Eubacteriales bacterium
CCTCGATTGCCTATATACTGGATATCGTCATCCGGAGCCTGGACAGAATCCTGTTTCCCAACGCAAAAAGCGCCTGGCTCATCAAGAGCCGCCGAAGCATCTGCATCTGTCTGGCTTTCATTCTTGTGATTTCCATGATTGTGCTCATGATCTTCACCGTCATTCCCGGGCTCACGGAAGCGTTTACCCTGCTGGGCAAGGAAGCCCCGAACTACTTCACCCAGTGCAAGGAATGGGTGCTTGATGTGTTCAAGGACGTTCCGGTTGTCAGGGAGCCCCTGGAGAACATGAACCTGGAATGGAATTCCATGCAGGACCGTATCGTGAACTGGGCGCTGAACGGCTCAGGGCGAAGCACCCTGATCTCCTCCACTGTTTCCATTATCGGCACGGTCACCGGGGAGATTGCCAGCTTCTTCATCTCATGCATCTTTGCCGTTTTCCTTCTGGCCGGCAAGTCACAGCTCACCCGCCAGTATCACAGCGTCATGCATGCACTATTTTCCGAAAAGGTCAATGACCGGCTGGAGCATGTGCTTTCCACCGCGAACCGCTGCTTTTCCGGCTTCATTGTGGGTCAGAGCCTGAACGGCCTGATTCTCGGCATCCTCACATGGCTCGGCATGCGCATTTTCGGCATGCCCTATGCCCTGATGGTGGGCGTGCTCAGCGGCACCACGTCCCTGATCCCCATTATCGGCGGATACATCGGAGCCATCCTGGGCACCTTCCTGGTATTCACTGCCAGTCCTTCCCTGGCTCTGTGGTTCCTTCTGTTCATTGTGGCCCTGCAGACCATCCAGGGCAACGCACTCTATCCCCGGCTTGTAGGCAATTCCGTCGGCATCCCGAGTCTCTGGGTGCTGGCCGCGGTCAGTGTGGGCGGCGGAATCGGGGGCATCGGCGGCATGGTGATGGCCGTGCCTATTACAGCCACACTTTACGCTCTGCTGCATGACTGGGTTCAGAAGCGGAACCGGGAAAAAGCCGCCCTGCAGCAGGCCCAGGCAAAAACCTGACATATACTTACAGGAGGCTGAGTCCATGCCGCGACAGAGCATATTTGACATGCCTTATGCAAAGGTATTCCCCATGCTTCTGCAGAAGGCCGTAAAAAAGAACCGTACCGAAGACGAAGTCTATGCCGCAGCCTCATGGCTCACGGGGTACACCCCTGAACAGCTGCGGGACATGCTCGCATCGGATCTGACCTACGGCGAGTTTTTCGAGCACGCGCCGCAGATCCATCCCCACGCATGCCGGATCCACGGGACGGTGTGCGGCGTGCGCGTGGAAACCATTGAGGACCCGCGGATGCAGCAGGTCCGCTGGCTGGACAAGCTTGTGGACGATCTCGCCCGCGGAAAGCCCCTGGAAAAAATCCTGCCCGGCTGAGGCATCCGCATTTCTCGGTCTTCTGAACCGGCAGACTGCGTAAATACAAATGACGCGCCAGCTTTTCAGACTGAAGCGCGTCATTTTTTCTTTCCACAGATTATTCCGGCCGGTGTATCACTCGGTTCTCAGTGCGACCACCGGATCCTTTTTCGCGGCACTTCGGGACGGAATCACACCGGCCAGCAGGTTCAGGAACATGCTGATCAGGATCAGCGCCAGGGCAACACGGATATCAAGAAATGCGCTGAGCGAATGAATTCCGGTAAGGCTGTGCAGTATGGCATTGATGGGTATGCACAGAAGCGCCGTGATGCACACGCCCATGGTGCCGGACGCAAACCCGATGATCACTGTTTCCGCCGTAAACATGCTGGAAACATTGCGCTTTGAGGCACCGATGGACCGCAGCACGCCGATCTCCCTTGTGCGCTCCTGCACGGAGATCAGGGTGATCACGCCGATCATGATGGAGGATACCACAAGCGATATTGCCACGAACGCGATCAGCACATAGGTGATGGCATTGATGATGGTGGTCACGGAGCTCATGATCAGGCCCACATAATCCGTATACTGGATTTCCTCCATGTCGTCCACTCCGGCATTGTACTCCGCAATGGCCTGCTCAATCCGGTCCTTGTCCGCAAAGGTGGCAGCATACAGATACATCATGGAGGGCGACTCAAGGTCCACATAACCGAGCTTCTTCAGATTCTTTTCCAGGGTCGAATCCGAAAATGTCATCACCTGATCATAGTACAGTGCGCATTCCGCATCCGTAAACCTGCCCGATGCCCGTCCCAGTTCCGCCGCCTTCTCTTGATCGCTCATCCTTGCCAGCTGCCGCCCAGCCAGGTCCGCATACTGCTTTTTCACCTGCTCCGCGATCACCTGGGACAGCATGTCCGAGATCGCTTCCTCCGGACGCGAGGACAGATAGTCTCCAATGGTCCCTGAATCCATGCCCGTCTGCTCGCTGAGCGACTGCCGCATCATGCCTTCCATATCCTGCCTGGAAATCATGCCAAGGTAGTCCTGCACTGCCTGATTTACGGTGTCTTCCGGAGGGATCCGCATGATCTGATCATAGAGCGCGCTTTTCCCGCCTTCTTCCATGCTGGCGAGATAAGCACGGAATGCTTCTGCTTTTTCGTCTGCGGTCATGGCATTGCCCTCACGGAAGGGAAGTCCGGTCAGGATATCCGTTCCTGGCGAGGCCAGCTGCGCCTGAACAGCCTCCGATGCGTTCCCTTTCTCCACCAGATACTGGGTCAGAGCGCTTGTATAGGCAACCCCGCGGCTGATCATGGTGACCACAGCGCCGGCGGCGGGGCGCACAATGCCGCAGACCTTCAGCGGAAGTCCATTGTCGTACAGATACTGGATCCCGGCCTCCGTGGAGCGCAGGTCCATGTATCCCACGTTCTGCACATCCCGGACAAAACAGTCCGCGCTGAGAATCACCCGGAACTCCAGCGCGCAGATTTCCTCATAGCTCCACCCGCGGGCGCTGTATTCATAGGGCTGACGCGTGAGCGCGGAACGCATCAGCGCTTCAATGTTTTCCTGGGGAAGCAGCCCCAGCGCATACAATGTAAGGTCCGGAAGCTCTCCATCCTCGTCCACCACCAGCAGCACTTCATCATACCTGGAGGGCCAGGCGCCGTAGACCAGGTCATACTGTTTTTCGAACAGCGGACTGATCAGACGTCCGTCTTCCCCGGGCAGCATTTCCCGCCACATGGACCGGCTGTTCATCATGGCCGACTGTGTTCCCGTCATGCCCTCGGACATCAGGGAGGTCATGGCGGAAAAGTCTGTCTGCATATAGCTGCCCATCAGATTCCGGATCAGCGCCTGCATGTCGGAGGGAATGATCCTGCCATCCACATTCTTCGTGTACACCACCATTTCATTGTCATAGGTGTACTGCACCCCGCTCACGGCACTTTTCAGCAGGTTTTCCCCGTCTTCCTCCGCCCTGGCCGTTTCAAGATAGCTGCGGAAGGACTTCAGATCGTTCTCCTGCGCTTCCATGGAATTCATGGCATTGAGCAGTTCATAGAGCATGGCCTTCTGGTATACGCCGTCATCCGGATGCTCCGTGGCAGACTCCGCCTTGCCCAGGAACGTGGAAAGCATGGAGGACGCGTCCATGTGCTGGGCCTCCAGAGTCAGAGGATAAGTGGAAAGCGTATCCTCCTGCACCTTGTCGATATACGCGGTCATGCCATTGGACACGGCGTAGATCAGAGCGATCCCGATAATGCCGATAGAGCCCGCAAAGCTGGTGAGAATGGTTCTGCCCTTCTTGGTGAACAGGTTTTTCAGAGACAGTCCGAAGGCTATCCTCAGGTTCATGGAAGAGATCTTCCTGTACGCGCCGGACGGCGTTTTTCGGGAAAGCGCATCCTCCGCACGAATTTCCGAGTCAGTGAGCGGCATGGAATCGGAAGTGCTCTTTCCGTCCAGCATGCGGATGATCCTTGTAGAGTATTTTTCCGCCAGTTCCGGGTTATGCGTGACCATGATCACCAGACGGTCTCTGGAAATCTCCTTCAGGATTTCCATCACCTGCACGCTGGTGGCCGTGTCCAGCGCTCCGGTGGGCTCATCGGCCAGCACAATGTCCGGATTGTTGACGATCGCTCTGGCGATGGCCACACGCTGCATCTGTCCCCCGCTCATTTCGTTGGGCCGCTTCCGCAGCTGATCGCCCAGGCCCACGCGCTCCAGTGCGTCCACAGCCCGCTTTCTGCGCTCCAGCCGGGACACACCGGACAGAGTCAGCGCAAGTTCCACATTCTGCAGCACGGACTGATGCGGAATCAGATTGTAGGACTGGAACACAAACCCGATGGAATGATTCCGGTATGCGTCCCAGTCCCGGTCCTGATAGTCCCGGGTGGATGTTCCATTGATCACCAGATCCCCGCTACTGTACTGGTCCAGACCGCCGATGATATTGAGCAGCGTGGTCTTTCCGCAGCCCGAAGGCCCGAGGATGGACACGAACTCACTGCGGCGGAACTGCAGGGAAATGCCCTTCAGTGCCTCCACCCGGTCACCGCCGGCCGGATATACTTTCGTGATGTCTTTCAGTTCCAGCATGCCAGACTCCTTCTGTATTTCGAAAATCGCGTCCATTGTCCAGGAACACGCTCACGGGACTTTTGGACATTGTGTTGACAATATTCTTATAAACTGTTATGAAGATACTGCATCCGCGCTCAGCCTGCATTTACCCGCCCGGACGCAGAAAAGGGGTATTCCAGTGAAACGCTTCTGTATCTTCGCATGCATTCTGTGCCTGCTTCTGCCTGCGGCAGCCATGGCCGCCGCTTCCGCCTCTGCTCCGGCATTCGATCCGGCACTTGCCCTGGATGCCCTGGATATCGCCGGACTGTGCTATCTGCCGTCCATGCAGGCTTCCATTCTGCGCATCTGCGGTTTTGAACAGACGGGAGTATATCACTATGACCGCGAAGATGAAACCATGAAGCATGTGGCTTCCTACTGTGTATACCATCGTCTGGCGGAGGACGGACACAGCCGCGTGATCATTGCCATCCGCGGAACCGGTGAGGGTGAATGGGCCCTGAACATGGACCTGATGCCTTCCGGCGACTACACGCAGCCCGAGGCCGAGAACTTCGCCCTCGCCGCCGAGGAGATTCTCAGCGCCCAGTCCGCCTTCTTTTCCACCCTTGAGTCCCCCGAGTTTCTCGTCACAGGCCACAGCCGCGGCGCTGCCGTGGCAAACGTGCTCGGCGCACGGCTCACGGACCTGTACGGTGCGGAGCATGTCCTGGCCTATACTTTTGCCACTCCGCGCACGGTCCGCGGAAACATGCCTGCCTACGGGAACATTTTCAATATCATCCACCCGGCGGACATCGTCACCTTTCTCCCCCTGCCCGCCTGGGGCTTTTCCCGCTACGGCACCGACCTGATCCTGGATGTGGAGAATGCCGCACTGTACCCGGCCGCTGAAAAGGCCTATCTGGCCCGCAGCGACGCTGCCGGCAGTTTTGACATGGTACAGGGCGACACCAAGGCACTGAAGGACACCCTGGCGGCTCTGGAGCAGTTTGCGCCGAGCGTGGACATGGCATATACCGTCCGGCATGCCCTGACGCATCCCGGGCCCGCGCAGGCCGGTGAAGACGGGATCACGGCAGCCGATTTCCTGCTCATGCTGATGAACGGGTCTTCCGCTGACCTGGCATCACTCGCTCAGAGTGAAAACGATTTCTCGCAGTTCCTGCTCATATTCCAGTCCGGCACGCCGCTCATCACCGGTGTTCACCTGCCGGCCTCCTACGGCGCATGGCTGTCCGCCATGTTCCCGGAAGCCGATGCGGCACTTCCTCAGAATCAGCCCTGAACCTTATGACCGCTGAAAGCGGAGCCAGGATATTCTATCTGTGAATCATTCGGTTCTCAATTATCGTTTACGCATTTTTCATCAATCCCGGGGAATTGGCGTATTCCACCCGCCGCCATATATCCATCAGGAAAGGACAGGTAATCATCATGGAACTGATCAGTCAGAAAATGCGCACGCTCGCCCCTGAGCTCGATCCCCTGCGTCTCGGCACGGGCTGGAAAAAGGAAGACCTGGGCAAGGTCCAGATCATGATCGAGAGCACCTTCGGGGACAGTCATCCCGGTTCAGGGCATCTGGACCGGCTGGTGGACGCTGCCAGAAAAGGTGTTGCTGAAGCCGGCGGCCACGGCGCACGATATTTCTGCACAGACATGTGCGACGGTGAGAGCCAGGGTACAGACGGCATCAATTATTCCCTGGCCAGCCGGGAAATGATTGCCGGCATGATCGAGATCCACGAGTCCGCCACGCCTTTTGACGGTGCCGTGTATATCGCCAGCTGCGACAAGGGCATGCCCGGCAGCCTGATGGGCATGATGCGGGTGAACATCCCCGGCATCATGGTTCCCGGCGGTGTGATGAGCGCAGGCCCCGACCTCCTCACCCTGGAGCAGCTGGGCATGTATTCCGCGCAGTATGAGCGCGGTGAAATCGATGAAGCCAGGCTCTGCTGGGCAAAGGAAAACGCCTGTCCCGGCTGCGGTGCCTGTTCGTTTATCGGGACCGCTTCCTCCATGCAGATCATGGCGGAAGCCCTGGGTCTCGCCCTGCCCGGAAGCGCGCTTCTGCCCGCCTCCAGCCCGGATCTTGAGGCCTTTGCCTTCGCAGCCGGCCAGCGGGCCGTGGAGCTTGCCCGTCAGGGACTCAGGCCTTCCGATATCGTCACGCTGGAAAGCTTTGAGAACGCCATTCTGGTGCATGCCGCCATCTCCGGCTCCACCAACTGTCTTCTGCACCTGCCCGCCATTGCCCACGAACTCGGCATCCATATCGACGGCAATACCTTTGACCGACTGCACCGGGGTGCCCATTATCTCCTGAACCTGCGTCCGGCGGGCAAATGGCCAGCGGAATTCTTCTATTATGCGGGCGGCGTGCCCGCCGTCATGGAAGAGCTCCGGCCTTACCTGCACCTGAATGTGATGACGGTCACCGGAAAGACGCTCGGCGAAAACCTGGACGCGCTCAGGCAGAACGGATTCCATGACCGGTGCCGGAAATGGCTGGAGGACGCCAATCAGAGGTACGGCCTTCACCTGACAAAGACGGACATTATCCGCCCGTATGACGATCCCATCGGCACAGACGGCTCCATTGCCGTGCTGTACGGGAACCTCGCGCCGCTTGGCGCTGTGATCAAGCACACCGCCTGTCCCCCGGAAATGTTCTCGGCTCTCCTGCGCGCCCGACCGTTTGACAGCGAGGAGGAAGCCATTGATGCCATACTGCATCACCGCATCCGGCCCGGTGACGCGGTCTTCATCCGCTATGAAGGCCCCAAGGGCTCCGGCATGCCGGAAATGTTCTATACCTCCGAGGCCATATCCTCGGACAGGGAACTCGGCCGCAGCATTGCCCTGATCACGGACGGCCGGTTCTCCGGCGCGTCCACCGGCCCGGTCATCGGTCACTGCAGTCCGGAGGCCCAGTCCGGCGGTCCCATTGCCCTGGTGGAGGAAGGCGACCTGATCCGTCTGGATGTAAAAAACCGGGTGCTGGCCATTGCCGGCATTCATGGTGAGGAGAAGACGCCCGCCGAAATCGACGCGGTCCTTGAAGAGCGCAGAAAGGCCTGGAAACCCCGGAAGCGGAAATACTCAGGCGGTGTGCTCCGTCTGTTCAGCGAGCATGCTGCATCGCCCATGGAAGGTGCCTATCTGCAGTTTGACAGCTGAGCCATGACCGGCTCCGAGACCCGCGCATCAGGAGGGAGTTCTTCATGCCCTTGAACACACTGGTTTTCCGCCCCGGCAGAACGCTGGCCGCACGCAGTCCCCTTCTCTACGGCCAGTTCATCGAACACTTCCACCGGCAGATCTACGGCGGTGTCTATGATCCCCAGAGCCCGTTTGCCGATGAGGATGGCATGCGCACCGATGTGCTGGATGCCATGCGGCACATTCACGTGCCCATCCTGCGCTGGCCCGGCGGCTGCTTTGTGTCCAGCTATCACTGGAAGAAAGCCGTGGGCAGACAGCGCACGCCCGTTTTTGACAAGAGCTGGCGTTTGGAGGATCCGAACACCTTCGGCACGGATGAATACATTTCTCTGTGCCGGAAGATCGGATGCGCGCCTTATATCTGTACCAATGCCGGCACCGGCACGCCCGAGGAAATGAGTGACTGGGTGGAATACTGCAATCTGGACAGCGAGGGCGAGTTTGCGCGCTGGCGCAGGGAAAACGGACATCCGGATCCGTATAAGGTCCGCTACTGGTCCATCGGCAATGAGAACTACGGATTCTGGGAACTGGGTGCCAAGGATGCCCAGGAGTGGGGCCGTCTTGTGCTGGAATCCGCCAAGCTCATGCACCATGTGGACCCGGAGATTGAACTTTCCGCGGCCGCGCTTCCGGATCTGGACTGGAACATCCATCTTCTCAAAGCCTGCGGACAGCACCTGGACTGGATCTCCATCCACAAGTACTGGAACCTCATGGCCCAGGAGAATGATTTCTTCTCCTACGAGGAATCCATGGCCTGCACCAACGATCTGGACACGGACCTGCAGAAGGTGCGCGGCCTGCTCACTGCCATGGGACTGGAGAAGCGCATCCGCATCGCCTATGACGAATGGAACCTGCGCGGGTGGCATCATCCCAATGTGCACACCATCCGTCAGGGGAAAACCCCGGAAGAATACCTGCTTCCCCGGGACAAGAACGATATCAACCGGGATTACACCATGGCTGATGCGGTCTTCTCCGCCTGTTTCCTGAACACGCTGAACCGCAACTGCGATATCGTGGGCATGGCCGCCTTCGCGCCTATTGTCAATACCCGCGGCTGCATCTTCACCTATAAGGACGGAATTGTACTGCGCAGCACCTATCACGTGTTTGACCTGTATGTCAATCATCTGGGCGATGAGATCCTGGACGGATGGTTGGAAAAGGAAGAAACCATGACATGCCGTTCAAGAAGCGGGCGTCTGGAAACCGTGCCGGTGCTGGATGTGCTGGCCACCCGGCGAAGCCGGGATCAGGCCCTGGTCATCGCGGCAGTCAACAAGCACCCTTCGGAAGCGCGCACCCTGACGCTGCAGACAGAGGGACGCCTCCCGCGCTCGCGCTTCCGCCTGCTGTCCGTCACAGGAGAAAGCACGGAAAGCTACAACGATATCGGCATGGAACAGGTACAACTGAAATGCACGCCCTGGCAGACGGTCACGGAATCCCTGTGCCCGACACTTGCCCCGCATTCTGTCAGCCTTATCGAAATCCTGCCGGATACAGCCCATTCCATTTCCTGAAAAGGAGCATATGATCCATGTCCATCTTTGTCACCGGTGACACGCACGGCAGCCAGAGCCGAGGCCTGATCTCCAGGGACGGCTTCATTTCACGCCTGAGCACATCGGCCTTCCCGGAGCAGAGAGCGCTCAGCAAGGATGACTTTGTCGTCATCTGCGGAGATTTCGGCGGTGTCTGGGAAACCAGCCGCTTCTCCGTACAGGAGTCCAAATCAGAGAAGTATGCGCTGGACTGGCTGGAAGAGCGCAGCTTCACCACCCTTTTCGTACCGGGCAACCATGAAAACTATGACCGGCTCACGGGCTGCCATGATGAAAAGCTTCTTGCATCCTGGTTCTATGCGGGCATGCCGGAGGAAGAAAAGGACAGGCTGAGGAAAGGCTATCCGCGCATCGCCTGGAACGGCGGATATGTCCGTCAGCTCCGGCCTTCCGTTCTCATGCTTGAACGCGGAGAGATTTTCACGCTCGGGGAAAAAACCTGTTTTGCCTTCGGAGGTGCCCGGAGCCATGATATCTCGGACGGCATCCTTGATCCGGCCGCCTATCCCGACCACGATGCCTTTACCCGTGTCTACCGGAGCATGACCGGAAAAATGTTCCGTGTCCGCGGCGTCTCCTGGTGGGAGGCGGAAATGCCCACCGCCTCTGAAATGGATTACGGGCGTGAAAACCTGAAAGCCTTCATGGAAACCCATGACCGTCTGGACTTTGTGTTCACCCACGACGCGCCTTCCTCGGACAGGATTCTCCTGGGCTATTCCGGATCCGATCCCCTGTGCCAGTACCTGGAGTCCCTGAGGGATATCTTGAAGTATTCCTGCTGGTTCTACGGGCATCTGCATGACAACCGCCGGATCATGGACAATCATTACCTGCTTTACGAACAGATTCTTCAGATTGCCTGACGCAAACAGCCACCCCGGATAAACGCCGGGATGGCTGTTTTTCTGTGTTTCCCCGGTCCGTCAGATCCGGATGCGGAGAGCATTCAGTCCGAGCGTGTTCTTGTAAAGCATCTCCCTTGAAATGCCCTGGGCCAGGACCACGCCGACATCATACTGGACTTCCTTGGCATTGTTCAGCACAATCCGCAGACCTACATTCTTCACGGTGTCCTCAGGCGCTGTCATTTTCTCCTGCTCCAGCGGGTTAAAGGCCGTGCAGTCATCCTTGATTCGCAGCATCACGTCCCCGTCCATGTGCGTCACACGTATTTCCATGCTGCGGCGCCGTTTGTCCGCATGGAAGCCGTGGGCGGCTATGTTGCCGGCCATCTCCTCCAGCGCCAGCCCGGAGAAAAAGGCTCTGCGCCGGTCCACCCCCTTTGCCAGACAGAAATCCTGCACTTTCTTGGAAACC
>CACYNZ010000107.1 GCA_902775835.1 uncultured Eubacteriales bacterium
GATATAGTAAAACCCTTCATCCTCCGCATCCGTCAGCATGATATTGTCCTGAACCGCAAGCACGTGCCGATGAAAGTCTCGCGCAAGAGCTTCGAGAATCTCCTGGACTTCGTGACGATCTTCCCGCATTGATTGTGACGATTGTGACTATGCCACTTGGCAACCACGGTTTTCTCCCTCTTTTATTGTGGCAATTCGACCCTCACAGAATTTGACGAACAACAATTAAGAAGATTCTTTGTGTACTGATGATTACCGAAAGCCTTAACGGTTTTAGCTAGATATTCCAAAAAGTGTTCTGTTCCCGGTTGGACATAAACTGTACACATCGATCCATTTTTATGGATATAATCCTCTTCTTTATAATGATCTTCAGAGAGATAATTCAGAAGTGCAACGGCTGCAGGTGTCAGCTGATCAAGAAGGCGGACAAACATTAATTGTTGATCCTTGTCAATATCAATCCCGGCGAATGAATTGTATAGCATATTGGCAAATTGTTCTCTTCGTGTCGTGGTATGTGCTTGCAATCCAAGAGAATATGTTTTTTGAGCGATTGTCACACAAAACTCATTGCTAGCAAGCTCATCAATACGATCTTGTAATCTATTAAGTCTTATATTAATGAGATCAAACATTTCTTGCTGCCTTTTTGCGAGTGTTTTCTCTTGTGCATAACCAATAAACTCTGCAATTATTCCTCCAGGGCCTGGGACCGAGGCTATCCTTCCACCTGAAATCCTATATTGCCGTGCTATTCCGCGTATACTATTCTCGCCGTCTATACAAGCAGTTACTATTTTCACTTTTTGTTCAGGAGTATACCTTGTTCTTCTGCTCATAAAAATGCTCCCTTCATGCGACAGTTTTCTTTTTACTGTCTCTCATGAAGGGAGCATATCACCGATTCGCTCCGCCAGTTTTTCAAAGTCTTCAGCGCGCCTTTTGCGGTCTTTGGAAATACAGAAGTATCTGCTTTCATCCCATGCGATACCGGCTTCCGCCAGGGCGGCCTTATGCCCTTTCAGCCGCTGTGCGTCAACGCCCCATAATTCCGGCTGGTCGCCGACAAATGTTATTTCCGTGTGTCCTTTCCGGATCAGATGCTTTGTCATTTTATACATACCGCCCTGATCATCAAGACCGATATTATTGAATGTTTCACCTGGATCAAAATAGCAGTCAATAAAGATCAGCCGTTTATTTGTCGCTTCCCGCAGTTCACGGCATTGATTGGCCTGCAGCCCCATAACGATCAGGCCGTCGGCATTCCAGGTCTGCGCGATCTGATGTATCTCAGGCGCATTCTGCGCTGCCCGCAGCATCATATAATACCCTCTTGAACGGATTGCGTTTTCGAGTCCGCCGATCATTTCGCTGACAAAAGGATCCTGCAGGGCGTATTTTTCTTCACGGTTCGGATAGTTGGTGATTACGCCGATGATCCGGCTGGCGCCTTTTGCGAGCATGCGGGCTCCCATATTGGGAATATACTGGTATTCCTCAAGCTTTTCCCGGACCATCTGTGCAGTTTCTGGCGACATTTTTTCCAGATGCCCGTGAATCACGTTGGAAACGGTTGCCGTTGAGACGTGCAATGCTTCGGCGATTTCCTTTATAGTCATTTCGGCACTTCCTTTGTTACGCGTTTAACTTATTATAAAAGCCTGCCGCTCTTTTGGCAATTTATACAATTGAATATGTGGAAATGCGGGATACCGGATACACAGATAAACATGGGAAAAAAGCTTGAAATAGGAACATGATTTGCGTATAATAAAGACAAAGTTGCGGAACAGCGTGCCTGAAAGGGACTGTTTCTGCCGAAAAATAATATCGGGAGGTCTTAACATGAAAAAGGTTCTTGCTATTCTCCTTGCAGCAATCATGCTGCTGTCTGTGATGAGCTTTGCTTCAGCAGACGAACCGGCGCTCTCCGGAACGCTGACGATCTGGGCATGGGGCGCGGACGCTGAAGCTGAACAGCGTGAGGCTATCATTCAGGCGTTCATCAAAGCGCATCCTGAACTGAAGGTGGAGTATTCCATCATTCCGACCGCGGACAGCGTCTGGGATCAGAAGGCGGCTGCAGCCCTGACGAGCGGCTCCGCTCCGGATGTTATGCAGATGTCCCCCGACTACTTTGGCATGAACACAAAGTACTACATGGATCTGCGGCCCTTCGTGGAGCGTGACGGCATCAACCTGGACGAAGTGCTTGTTCCGGGTATGATCGATGGCTACTATGACACCGACGGAAAGCTGGAAGGTTTCCCGATGCACGCCAACATCTTCTGCATGGCCATCAACAAGGACATGTTTGACGAAGCCGGCGTTGCCTATCCGGAAGAGGGCTGGACCCTGGACGACATGCTGGACTGGGGCAAAGCCTTTATCGGCGGCGAAGGAGCCAACAAGACCTACGCCCTGTGCAAGCACTGGGTTATGAACGCCGCGATGCCCTACGCAGGCGGCGGTGCGCCTTATGCAGATGACCTGAGCGAATGCTACATGACTTCTCCCGAAATCGAGAAGTCCCTGGAACTGTATCAGAAGATGATCCTGGAAGGCTATATGCCCAACGACTCGGAGAGCAAGGCGATTCCTTCCGCGATTCTGTTCCAGAGCGGCCTGTGCGCCATGTATCCGCTGGGTGGCTTTGAAGCCGCCAGTTTCCTGGCTGACTGCGAGGAGAACGGTATCAATGTAGGCCTGGTTCCCATGCCCATGGGCGTCGGCGCGGACGCCAAGGAAATCAACGTGATTTACGCTACCGGCTGGGCCATTACCACCACGGCCAAGAATCCTGACGCGGCCTGGGCGTTCCTGAAGGAAAACGCCTTTGCCAACGAGGAGATGGGCAAAGCTACCGCGACCTGCGGTATGCCTGCCGGCAAGGACGTAGCGGAGAACTACTACGCCAAGATTGAGTATGAAGGCTTCGGCACCTATTACAACGACTACATGGTTCAGCATCTGGCCAAGTCCCACATCAATCCCTGGGGCGGCACACTGGCCTCCACCGGTGATATCTGGGCCAACATGGTCCAGGCGGTTACCCTGGACGGCATGACCCCCGCGGACGCTATGGCCAAGTATTCGCAGCAGTGCATGGATGAGTTCGCCAGCTACGGCTTTGCCACCGCGATGAAAGCGAACTGATATCCCATATCGGGCGGCGCAGGGAAGCATTCTTCTCTGCGCCGTTCTTTTTCAGGAGGTGCTCACATGAAGAAAAAACGCTCGACGGGCTTTGACAGGCGGAGTACCGTCAATTTCTATGTCTTTATCAGTCCCTGGCTGCTGGGCTTTCTGGTGCTGACGGTCTATCCCATGCTGGAGTCCTTCCGCTTGTCTATGACGGACACCGGATTTACGGGAGACGGATCCTATGTCGGCCTGGCAAACTTTATTCAGGCGCTGACGGTGGAAACCCGTGTGCTGACTGCGTTCAAGAATACTTTCCTGTACGTGCTGATGTTCGTCCCGTTGAATCTTGTCATTTCATTCTTCCTTGGATGGCTGCTGAGCCGGAAAATCAAATTCCTTGGTTTTTTCCGCAGCGTCTTCTATATTCCGTACCTGACAGCCGGCGTCGCGGTAACCATCATGTGGGGCTGGCTGTTTAACGGAACCTACGGGCTGATCAATTACACGCTTTCCATGTTCGGGATCGTGGGCCCGAACTGGCTGGGAGACAAGAATACGGCCCTGATCTGTATCGTTGCGATGAACCTCTGGTCCATCGGAAACAACGTGCTGATTATGCTGGCGGGCATTCAGGATATTCCACGCTCCTATTATGAGAGCGCGGAAATTGACGGCGCTTCCACCTGGCGGCAGATCCGGTCTATCACAATTCCGCTGACAACGCCTACGATTTATTTCAACCTGGTGATCGGCGTCATCGGCGCTTTCCAGCTGTTCAACCAGCCGTATATCCTGACTGACGGCGGACCGATGGATTCCACGCTGACGGTGTCGCTGTTCATCTTCCGGAACGCGTTTGAATACGGCAAGATGGGATATGCGTCCTCTGTGGCCTGGCTGCTGTTTGTCGCGATTATGGCCCTCGTCCTCTTTATTCAGTCCACCCAGAAAAAATGGGTGTTCTACGGCGATTCCTGAGGGGGTGTGAGCGATGGCAAAGACGAAATCATTCCGGGCACAGAAGGCCTTTGGCCGTACCGTGATTTATGTAATCCTGGGTATCTGCACCATTGTGAGCATTCTTCCCTTTATCTGGATGCTGCTGACGTCTGTCAAATCCACTGCGGAAGCATACCGTTTCCCGCCCACGATTCTCCCGAAGAAGTGGCTGTGGACCAATTACACGACCGGCCTGCAGAAGGCGAACTTTCCCCTCTATTTCCGCAACACCTTCATTGTGACCATCCTGTGCACGATCGGCACCGTGCTGTCCGCACAGTTTGTGGCGTACGGTTTCTCCCGTTTCCACTGCAGGGGATCCAAGCTCTGGTATACCCTGATGCTGGCCACCATGATGCTGCCGAACCAGGTGACGCTGATTCCCCAGTACCTGCTGTACCTGAAGATGGGCATGGTGGATACATACCTGCCGCTGGTGATTCCATCATGGCTGGGAGGAGGCGCGTTCAATATCTTCCTTTTTATCCAGTTCTACCGGACGCTGCCTAAAGAACTGGATGAAGCCGCATTTATTGACGGCGCTTCCACTTTCCAGACATTTATATACATCATGATGCCTTCGGTGAAATCCGTCTCCCTGTGCGTGCTGGTCATGTCGCTGGTTTATAACTGGAACGACTTCTTTACGCCGCTGATTTATATCAACAGTACGAACAAGTTTACGCTGGCTATCGGCTTGCAGTTCCTGAACAGTGCCATGGGTACAACAAAGATCGGTCAGATGATGGCTGTGGCTGTAGCCACTATGATCCCCGTGCTGATTATCTTCTTCCTGTGTCAGAAATATTTCGTGGAAGGCATCAAGATGTCGGGTATCAAAGATTGATTCAGACAGGAAATGTCAAGGTATCGTCGGCCGGCACCCCTGGGCGGGCGAATGGCCGCGAATGAAAGAAAGAAGGGATCTATATGCCTGAATTCCGTATCAAGGCGAACGCTCCGCGCCTTCCGTTCCCTCATTACTGGGAGACGTGTGTCGGCTCCTGCCACGGTCCTACCGCGCTGCGGGAGGATTACCGCATGCAGCTGCGCCAATGCCGGAATGAACTTGGATTCCGGTATGTCCGTTTTCACGGAATCCTGGACGACAGCATGAGCGTCTGCCTGAGGGATCGCAGCGGCGTGTTACGCTATAATTTCACCCTGATTGACTCCATCTTTGATTTTCTGCTTTCCATCGGCATGAAGCCCTTTGTGGAACTGAGCTTCCTGCCCTCCGCCCTGGCTTCCTCCGGGATGGAAGTGTTTAACTATCGCGGCAACATTTCGGTTCCGAAGTCCTATGATGAATGGGACGACCTGATCGGAAAGCTGGCCGCCCACCTGGTGGAAAGGTACGGCCTGGACGAAGTGCACAAATGGTTCTTTGAAGTCTGGAATGAACCCAACCTGAAGGTTTTCTACGAAGGCACGCAGGAAGATTACTTCCGCCTCTACGACCATACGGCCGCGGCTCTGAAGAAGGTGGATCCGCTGATCAGGGTCGGCGGCCCGGCAACGGCGATAAACGCCTGGATCCCGGAAATGATCCGGCACTGCGAGGAAAACGGCGTTCCGCTGGACTTCATATCCACACACCATTATCCCACGGACGACCCGCTCTGGAATACCGGCATGTCCATCGAAGCGTTTTTTGAAAAGCTGAAGGAGGAGAAGCCGGAAAGCATGGCCGGGCTGACGGCGCATCGCCGCGGCGTGCTGAAGATCATGATGGAGAACGCGAAGAAAGAAGCCGGAAACTATCCGCTGTACTATACGGAATGGAACACTTCCTCCAACGATATGGACCTGCGCCACGATGTGCCGTATAGCTCGGCCTTCGTGGTGAAAACGCTGATTGACCAGGTGGGTCTGGTGGATGTGTACAGTTTCTGGACTTTCTCGGATATCTTTGAGGAAAACGGCCAGCGTCCCGGTGAATTCCACGGTGGATTCGGTATGCTGACCCTGCACGGCATTCCCAAACCGGTATACCGCGCGTTCCAGCTGATGCACGGCCTGGGGAAGGAACGCCTGGAAACAGACGCCGAACAGGGAACGGTGGGCCTTGTGGCTACCGAGGAGGACGGCGTCGTGCAGGCGCTGGTATACAACCATGACGTCCTGGAAAATCCGCCGAAGGAGGAAAGGGTGACCCTGGCGCTGGAGGGCCTGCAGGTCCGGAAGGCTGAGATTGTGCGGATTGACGAAAACCATGCGAACGCCTACCCGGAGTGGGTGAAGATGGGCAGTCCGGATTATCCGTCCGACAGCCAGATCCATACGCTGATCGGCGTAAGCGCGCTGCACGCGAAGCCGCTGGAAACAGACGGCAGCCGCGTAACCTTTGCCCTTCCGCCCGACGGCGTCGCACTGATAAAACTGTACTGAATGAAAAAAGAAAGGTGATCCGATGCTGCATGTAAACGGAAGGCCGTTCCTGGTGCTGGGAGGAGAAATGCATAATTCCTCATCCTCCACCATTCAGGCAGCGGTTCCTGTTTTTGACAAAGCGAACGAGCTGTGCCTGAATACGGTGCTGACTCCGGTAACCTGGGAGCTGATTGAACCGGAGGAAGGCAGATATGAGTTTGGCCTGGTGGATGAACTGATTCTGGCTGCGCGGCACCGGAAACTCAAACTGGGCTTCCTCTGGTTTGGCGCCTGGAAAAACGCGCAGTGCTACTACGCCCCGCCCTGGGTCAAGACGGACCTGGAACGCTTCCGCCGTGCGCAGCCCGTCAAGGGCCTGAACCGGATGACGCTGCCGCTCTTCCATGGGATGGAATATTCCACCCTGTCCGCCTTCTGCGGGGAAACGCTGCGTGCAGACAGCCGCGCTTTCGCGAACCTGATGGCTCATCTGAGGGAATTCGACGGCGAAGAGCAGACCGTGGTGTATATTCAGGTGGAAAACGAAACCGGCCTGCAGGGCGCGGCCCGGGACCATTCCGACGAGGCGGACGCGCTGTTTGAAAGCGAAGTTCCCGAAGAATTCGCTGCGTACATGCAAGGCCCTGCCATGGCTACGCTAAGGGAGGACGTTCGCAGGGCGGTGGAAGCCGGAACGCCATCCGGAACCTGGCGCGAAGTCTTTACGGATCAGGCGGAGGAAATTTTTCAGGCTGCCGCGACAGCCCGTTATGTGAACGCCGTGGCTGCCGCCGGAAAGGCGGAATACAACCTGCCGATGGCAGTAAACGCCTGGCTGGAGATCGGCAAGGCGGGAAATTATCCTTCCGGCGGCCCGGTCGGGAAGATGCTGGAAGTATGGAAATTCTTTGCACCGCAGATTGACGTTTTCTGCCCGGATATTTATGTGCGTGATTTCCACGGCGTATGCGAGGAATTCTTACGGATCGGCAATCCCCTGCTGATTCCGGAAACGTCAGCCCACAGCTATGCGGGCCCGCGGCTGGCGTACTGCGTAGGGCATTATCACGCCTGGGGTTTTGCACCTTTCGGATTTGAAAAGATCGGAGGCGTCTTCTCTTCAGGACTGGGCGCTCTTTTCGGAATGGATACCAGCGATCCGCTGCTGGCCACGCCTCAGGACGCGGGCGAATACGCCTGGTATAACCGGACGCTGAATGAGCTTTCGGATCTGCTGTGCGGGGCGTACGGAACGGACCGCCTGCAGGCTGTTATCTGCGAGAAGCCCGGGGAGGATATGATGCGCTTTGGGCATCTGGCCCTGAAGGTCGGGATGGATGTCCCCTGGCTGCAGCGAAAGGACAGTGTATGCCTGGCGCTGCAGATCGCTGAAGATGAGTTTTATCTGATCGCGAACGCCTGCTCAGTCCGGCTGCAGTCGCTGGATCCGGAGCGTCCTCATGCGGAGCTTCTATGCCTGGAGGACGGGGAATACCGCGATCAGGAATGGAAACCTTTCCGCCGCCTCAACGGTGACGAATCCAGTATTGTCTGCGAGAAACCGACGCTCTTGAGGCTGAAGGCATTTGTTTTCAAATAAAACGGGAACAAATAAAATGAACCGCATCCCGTCAAGTAGACAGTGAAACAAAAAACAAGATGGGAACAAGAAATCTCTGGTAACCAACAAAGGCTGCCAGAGATTTTCTTTGGGGAAAGCACGGCAAATAGCACCCTGCTGTCAACCGGTCAAAGGCTTCGCAAGTGGCCTGCGGCCACCCTTGACCGGTTGCCATCAGTGTGCTAAGAAGCAGTCAAGGAGGGACAGATAAATCTGCCCTCCCGGACCAATTCTCACTTAAGCAGCGAAGTACATCTCATGCTTTTCCATAGGAGTAAGTACGCCGAGGTTCCGTTGGAGCCGTTCGGTGTTGTAGTACTGAATGAAATCCTCAACCATAGCAACCAGGCTGACCCTGTCAGTAAAGCGTATCCCGTAATACCGTTCCCGCTTCAGGATACCCCAGAATCCTTCCATGTGTCCGTTATCAATACACTTGGCGACCCTGGACATACTCTGGATCATTCCGGCTTTGGTCAGCATATGGTGGAATGTGCGGCTCGTGTACTGGAATCCTCTGTCACTGTGGCTCAGAGGGTGTGCATCCGGGTTTGCGGCAATCGCTGCCCGAAATGTATCAAATACTAGTGGATTGTCGTTGGTATCCCGAATCACATAGCTGACGATCCGTCTGTCATACAGATCCAGGATGGCGCTGAGATAGACTTTCTTGACTTCCATGCCAACATAATACTTGAATTCAGTAACATCAGTCAGCCATTTCTGGTTGGGTTTATCTGCTTTGAAGTCCCGGTTTAACAGATTGTCTGCCAGATAATACGGATTTTTGCCTTGCCGGGTGCAGCCGTGGTTATTGTTAGCGTCGGGCGAAAAGGGCCATTTTGCGTCGGGAATAAAGGGCCATTTTCAGTCGGGTTTAAAGGGCCAATCTATTCCGCTATCAGTCAAGTAACGCCGCCGTGAACACGTCGGCGTGCTTGTAAACAAAGGGACTGAGCGTACTTCTTCTCTCAATTGGCCTTTTTTATCCGACTAGGGCTGGCCCTACACTTCCGACTCGGATTGGCCCTTTACTTCCGACTCTGGTTGGCCCATTATTCCCGACCCTAACATTATTGTACTTAATCGTGGACTTAATCCTGCGGCTCCGGCAGATCCGAAGCATCCTATCGCCTTATATGCGGTAGGATGGACTTTTTTATGCGTTATCTATCCATTGAAAAACAGGCGTTTGTGACCTGTGTGCATAGTCAAGAAATTCTAATGATTTACATGGATTTCTAATCAATAATTCTACAAGGAGAGGGATATGATGCGCTGTTCAGCAATAAAGCGATGGCTGGAATTTGAGCAGCGTGAGAGATCGAGTGATGGCTGTCAGCGATATGGCACCAATTCCCTCAATTTTGCCCTGAGAGTGTTTTTTCTCCATACAGTTGGCCAAATTCCCCGTTTGCTTATATTTCAGTCCCTTAGAATCGAAAATCGGCCAATTACATACCATATATTGAATATTGAAATATCTATTAATACTATATGTTGTATGTTTTGGGCTCGTTAAAACTCCTCGGTATTTTGACGTAAAATCAGCAACACAATGATGCCGGCACAACCTTGATGGTTGTGCCGGCGCATTGATTTATAAAGTTAGAATGACTTCATGCAAGATAATTTCTTCAACTCTGCTACGGATGCTGTTCATTCTGCCAACCCATTCAAGAGGCTGTGCTTCCTTCAAGATTTCTGTGACACCCTCCTGAGCTGCTATCTGCTCAATCAGCTTTTCCAGCATGCTTACTGCTCTTTCGTTTGCATCAGCCAGATGTCTGTCAAGTGTTCCGTTCAGGATGAGCCGCTCATACAGCCCCGGATGTTTCGCCTCCAGATACTTCATGTGCATTCTGCCCCATTTTCCAATGGGACGCGGGTCTTTATCACCAATTACCAAATCAGGGTACAACATGCCATCATCAGCAAGGGTGTAGGTGCCGCCAAGTTCTTCATATAAGGACTTCATCATTGATTCCTCCTGCAAGTGTAGTCGTTTGGTGCAGTGAAACAGGTTAAGCACTACGGTTGCCGACTTATTGTGTTGGGATGTGATGATTAGTTCCTTATGACTATGAATTCAAAGCCTGCAAGGTTTTTTCTTTGCCATTTTTCAGAAACCATAGTATACGAGCTGGTTCTGTTTTTTCAGCATTCGGAAGTTTTCAGGATTGTGCCGCCAATCCCGAAGAGTCTGATCTTTTGCTTTCTGGCCGATGCTTATCGATCCAAAGTAATCAGAGTAATAGGCTTCGTCTGCTTCATTCTTTGCTTTTGAATAAATATTTCTGGGAAGACCCTTGATTAGCCAACTTTCACCAAAGTATTCGTACATGTTGCGGGGGATCCGCTTCTCGACCGCGATGCAGTCGATGGAAACCGTGACGCCATTGTCGTACCCGATTTTCACACACAGTGTCGATA
>CACYNZ010000108.1 GCA_902775835.1 uncultured Eubacteriales bacterium
GGTTCAGCCCCGTATCCTGGATATGCCAGCCCTGATACCGGATAAAGCTGTCATGGAGGGGGACACCAGTAGGACCGATGATCCGCAGATCACTGTGCACAAGCACAGGTGTTCCTGGCGCGAGCTCAGACTCGGCTTCCTGCATCCGGGACATGCAGGCCTCCAGGCGTCGGGGATGCCAGACGTCATCCTGATCACAGAATGCGGTATACCCCTGCGCCTCCCTGAGGAGGGAAAAGAAGTTTCCGGACGCGCCGAGATGGCTGCCGGGGGAAAGAAGATGAAAGCGGCTGTCACCGCAGCAGACGTTCGCGAGATATTCCGGCGTTCCGTCTGTGGACAGGTCGTCCCGCATGAGGACCTGGAAATCATCGAAGGTCTGAGATTGAAGCGAGGCGATAAGATCGGGAAGATAAGTGATTCCGTTGTAGGTGGCCAGAAGGATGGTGATCACCAGCGAAGCCCCCATTTCCAGAAAAACTTGAGGGCGGAAGTGATATGCCAGATTCGCTGCTTCAGGTGATGGGCACTGTCCCGGTGCCAGTCGTGAACGACATGCATATCGGGATGGTAGACAATGCGTCCCTCCCTGAGTGCCTTCAGGCTTAGATCGCTGTCTTCCAGATAGAGGAAATACCGGGGATCAAATCCTTTGAGCCGGCGGAAGGCATGGGTCCGGATGAGAAGAAAGCATCCGGTGGCGAAGTCTACATCGATAGGCTCAGTGATCTGTTCTCCGGCCATGGTATAGTCTGCGCGCCACTGACGGAAACGCTCGCCGGAATGTTCAAAAAGACCGCCCATAAGATAGCGGACTGACGGCCGCTTCCGGGGAAGCAGCTGTTCAGTGCCGTCCCGGTTGAAAACTTTTGGGGAGAGAATCACGACATCCGGATGGGCGTCCATGTAGGCAACCATCTGTTTGATCAGGTCGGGTTCAAACATGATGTCCGGGTTGATCAGCAGGTGATACTGGCTTTTCAGCATGGGCAGAACGATGTTATTGCCTCTTCCGAAACCCAGATTCCGTTTCTGGGGAAAATAATGCGCATCCGGGCAGTGGATGCGTACTGCTTCGAAAGCTCTGGACTGCGGCTTGTTGTCCACCACATACAGTTCAATCTTCTCTTCCGATTTTGCGATGCAGCGGGCGGTGCTACCCACGGTGGCAGTGGATTCATACAGGACTAGACATGCGGAAACACGGGGATCGCCGAGCATGGAACTCTCCTTTGCGTGTCTGAATTACTGTGCCAGAACGGGAAAAAAGAAATCCGTTTCCTTTGCCAGAAACGGGTCAAATGCAGAATTCGGCAGAACCATTATAGTCAAAAGAGACAGGGAAAACAACTGTTTTCTTTTTAAGGGCCGCTGTGGTATACTCATTTTTGTATCGTATGATACAGACAGGCCGTATGATTGGGAAAGAATCCTTTTATCCGGACCGTACAGTCCGGCTCTGTCCCTGCTGCTCAAAATCCCGGTCTGCGCAGTTCTGCACAGGACCGGCATGCTTTCTGTGATTTTCTGTCCGGACCGGGCACCGCCCCGGCTGCGGAACAGAAGGATCATGGAAAGGAAAAAGCAGGGACGCACGGTTCCGGCTGAGCAGGCGGTGAATGCCGGCAGGCCGGAAATGGACAACGGCTCCGGAAGGAAAAGGATTCCTGGCGGAAAGAGACAAACCTGCGGATATTGTCTTTCTTCGACTGAGTATGAAAAACTGCGGCTGCTGATGCAAGAAAGGCGGAGACGTGACGCATGGCGTTTCGGAATTCGTCAGGTACGGCGGTGCCTGGACCGGCGGTGAGGTTCTGACGGCGTCCGCTGAAGAAAGGATCTGAATGGTTGAGTAAGTATGCAGTCTTTGTGGACCTGGAAAACTGCGGCGCAAAAGTGGCAACGCTGAACAGTATTCTGGAAAAGGTCAAGATCCGGGGAGATATCCTTCTCGGACGTGTGTATGGGTATACAGACAGGTTTTCGGATCTCAAGGAGATCCTGCTGAGCAACACGTTTTCTGTTGTGCCTTCCATTCGCTATGGAATCGCGCAGAAAAACAACGCGGACATCCAGCTGGTCGTGGATGCCCTGGAAGTTGCTTACACCAATCCGCTGATTGATTCCTTCTGCATCGTATCCGGTGACAGCGATTACATGCCGCTGGTGGGACGGCTGAAGGGCATGGGCAAGTATGTGCTGGGCATTTCACGTTCGGAAGCTGCCAGCAATATTTTCATCAATGCCTGCAATGAGTTCCAGTTTCTGGAAAGCATGGGCGGCCGCAGCGTGCCCACTGCTCCGTCTTCCCGCAAGCAGAAGCAGACCGCCCAGAGCGATGAAATGAAGGATCTGAGCGAGCTGAACAAGCTGGTGCTGAGCGTGTGCGAAGAGCAGTCGGATACCGGCGAAATGTACGCTTCAGAACTGAAGAGCGTTGTGATCCGTCTTCGTCCTGATTTCAATGAAAAGAATTACGGATGCGCCACATTCTACAAGCTGCTTCAGAAACTGTCGCAGAAATTCGGGGATTTCCGCGTGAAGAACGACAACTTCAATGTCATGGTGTCTCTGCAGAACCATGCGGAGGATTCCCAGGAGCCGGTCCCGCAGCTGACCCGTGAGAACTGGAAGGAAGCCTTTGAGACACAGCTCCAGGCGTACAAGGAGGGCGGTTTTGACCGGATCAATCCGTCAATTCTCAAAGCGGATATTCTGACCACATATCCTGATTTCAATGAACGCAATATCGGGTTCAAGCGTTTCTCCGATGTCATGAAGCAGCTGGAGAAAGACGGTCTGGTGGAAGTGGAAATGGATGAGCAGAAGACCATGCTGGTCAAGCTGCTCTGAGACAAAGGCGGGTGCTCGGTCCATGAATGCAGGAATGAACAGAACAGAGGCAATGGCGCTCCTGAGAACGTATAACCAGGAGCCGTTCCATATCCAGCACGCTCTGACAGTGGAAGCGGTGATGGAATACTTTGCGAAGCAGAATGATCCGGAAAACGTGGAATTTTGGAAGACCGCAGGCCTTCTTCACGATCTGGACTTTGAAAAGTGGCCGGATGAGCACTGCATAAAGTGCGTAGGTCTTTTGAAGGATGCAGGCGCAACTCCGGAACTGATCCGGGCAGTGTGCTGCCATGGCTACGGGCTGTGCGTAGATATCCGGCCTGAAATGGAAATGGAAAAGATTCTGTTTGCCACAGACGAGCTGACGGGCCTGATCGGCGCTACCGCACGGATGCGGCCGAGTCAGTCCTGCACGGACATGGAGCTGAGCAGCCTGAAGAAGAAGTTCAAGGACAAGCGCTTTGCGGCAGGCTGCTCCCGGGATGTGATCCGCCAGGGGGCAGAACTGCTTGGCTGGGAGCTTGATGAACTGCTGATGCAGACCCTTTCAGCCATGGCGGCCAGTGAGGAAACCGTCAGGGAACAGATGCAGGAAATGGGCATCTGATCACGGATAGAGGAGGAACGCAGGAGATGAAATATATACGGCGGTTGCTGATGTATCTTTCGTCGCGCCTGTTTGTCCTGGTTCTGATTGTCAGCCTGTGCGTTGTTTCTTTCTATTATGCCATGAATGTGACCAATATGCAGATTATTCTGAAGGATGGCATGGCCAAGCGGGCACAGGTGGTCATGGGCATGACCGATGTCTCTGAACTGTCAAGCTACTTTCAGAGCGTATATCTTGGATCGGACCCCGCCATTCAGACCGCGCTGAACGGGGAGTCTGCCTACCGGGACTATAATATCCGGGGTATCGACCATCGGATCGAAATGGGATTCGTATGGGTCTGGCCATGGGATGAAACGTGCCGTGTACAGATTGTGGAACGGATTCCCAGGATTGATGGACGGATCAAGGGCGACCGGGCAGAGGAGGCAGTGGCTGTCTATGGACAAAGCGCTGTCTATCCGCCAGCCTGGCAGAGTGCGCGTTACAGCGTGACTATGGTCAGGGAAAGCGGACAGTGGCACATCAAGGCCCTGGTCATGCAGGAAATTCTAGAAGACTGAGCGGAGGAATCGGCAAAAATGCAAAAACCGGTCAGGAACAGCCGGACGCGTATCAATGTGCGCCAGAACCATGCAGGCATGGTGGATTCAGAAAATGTCAAGGGAACGCTGTCCCCCTCGGGGATGGTCCGATCTGAACACTATGCGGAAACCATGGAAAACACAGTCCTGCCTTACAACAGGGCGCATGAAAATGTCAGGGAGATCGCGGGAGCGGATGGGAAAAGCCTGTATACCTGCTGCTATATGGCGGATATGCCGCGCGCAACGGTTGTGATCGTGCATGGCTTTACGGAAAATGCGTTCAAGTATTCGGAAATCATCCATTCTCTTCTGCGCAACGGATATAATGTGCTGATCTATGATCAGCGGGGCCATGGACGCTCCTGGCGTGATCCCGCAGTCAAGGGAACGGACCTTACGCATGTGGAACGGTTCGAAGAATATGTGGAAGATCTGGAGCACGTGCTTGCCTGCATGCTTCCGGAGCTGACAAAGCCATATTACCTGTTTTCCCATTCCATGGGCGGTGCGGTGTCTGCCCTGTACCTGGAAAAGGGCGGGGAAGTGTTTTCAAAAGCGATTCTGTCTTCACCCATGATCGCGCCGGCAACGGGCGGGATTCCCGCCGCTGTATGCCGTACCCTCTGTCAGGGTGCGAGAATGGCCGGCAGGGGCAGGGAAAAGGTGTTCATTTCCAGCGGATACACAGGACCGGAAGACTTTGAAACCAGCTGTACTACCGGGCGTGAGCGGTTTGCCTGGTACGATCAGAAGCGTCAGGAGGAAGTGCTTTTCAGGAATTCGTCCCCGACGTACGGATGGACTGCCGAGTCCCTGGCTGTAACGGGAAAAATCCTCAAACCCGGGGCGGTGGAAAACATCCGGATTCCGGTACGCGTCTATTCCGCAGAACTGGATGGCACTGTTCTGAATCCGCCGCAGAAGGTTTTTGCCGGACGCCTCCGGCACGGGTCCATTGAAACCGTGGAGGGCGCCAAGCATGAGATTTACCGCTCCACAGATGAAGTGGTCTTTGCCTGGTGGGATTCTGTTCTCCGGTATTTTGAATCCTAATGTCAGATGCAGACTGAAGTGTTCAGTCTGCACTTTTCAGGAAGGAAAGAATCGGCATGATTCAGGTTCTCATGTATATCATGGCAGGCTGTGCCGTGCTCGGCGGGCTTGATCGGATTTTTCATAACCGGTTCGGGCTGGGCGGGCGTTTTGAGGAAGGCTTCCAGATGCTGGGACCTGTTGCCATGTCCATGGCGGGCATTATATGTATAGCACCGCTGCTTTCCAGCGTCCTGGGGGCGGCCATCCGTCCGGTGTATCACGCTCTGCATCAGGATCCGGGCATGTTCGGCTCCATTCTGGCGATTGACATGGGCGGCTATCAGATGGCCGAAGAGCTTGCTGATGACCCTGCAGTGGGAACATTCGCCGGCATTCTGGCTGCCGCCACGCTGGGATGTACCGTATCGTTTACGATTCCCACCGGCATGGGACTGTATTCGGAAAGAGACCGGAAGCTTTTTGCCCAAGGGATCCTCTATGGTCTGGTGTCCATACCGGCTGCGCTGGTATTCGGAGCGCTGCTGTGCGGCTTTTCCCTGAAGGCGGCCCTGTGGATATGCTTTCCTGTGCTGGTTCTGGCCGGGCTGCTCATATTCTGTATATGGAAAAAGCCTGAGCAGTCCATTCGGGGGTTTTCCATGTTTGCGTCCGCACTGAGAGCGGTTACAACCATCGGACTGATGCTTGGCGCGTTTCAGTATATAAGCGGGATTGTGATTCTTCCGATGCTGGCGCCGCTGGAAGAGGCAATGACCGTGATCTCGGCGATATGCATTACGCTTCTGGGCAGTCTGCCCATGGCGCAGATACTGGAATGGATGCTGAAAAAACCGTTCTCCATGCTTGGCCGACGGATCGGGATCGGTCATGAAGCCGTGATGGGCATGCTTCTGAGCTTCCTCAATACCACGGCTGGCCTTGCGGCCATTCCCGGCATGAATGACCGGGGAAAGATCGTGAGCAGTGCCTTTACTGTATGTGCCGGTTCATGCCTGTCGGCACACTTCGCATTTACCGTGTCTGTGAAACCGGATATGGCACTGCCGATGATCCTGACCAAGCTTATGGGGGCGCTGCTGGGCGCGGCATTCGCGCTGCTTATGACAGGCCGGGAAACCGAAAAGGGAATGGTCCGTATGCCAGAGACATGCGGGAAATAGAACTGATGAATCTTTCGGGAGTATGGAGGAAACTGCATGAAATCGCCTGTCCGGTTCAGGATCACCACGTTTCAGGTGATCGCTTTTGGGTTTATAGCCATGATTCTGCTGGGAACGCTTCTGCTGATGCTGCCCGTGTCCAGCAGAACCGAAGGCGGCGCACGCTTTGCGGACTGTCTGTTTACCGCCACATCCGCTGTATGCGTGACCGGGCTTGTGGTCCAGGATACGGCTACATACTGGACGCCCTTTGGCCAGGCTGTGATTCTTCTGATGATTCAGATCGGTGGCATGGGCGTTGTGACGGCTGCCATTTCCCTGTCCTTTATTTCAGGCAGACGGATCGGGCTGATGCAGCGCAGCGTGATGCAGGAATCCATAGCGGCCCCTCAGGTGGGCGGGATCGTGCGTCTGACAAGGTTTATCGTGGTTACAGCTGCGTGTGTGGAAGCAATCGGGGCGCTTCTTCTGATGCCGGTCATGATTCCGGAATTCGGGTTCCTGAAAGGTGTCTGGTATTCGCTGTTCCATTCCGTTTCCGCGTTCTGCAATGCGGGATTTGATCTGATGGGCGTCTACGGCCACTTTTCGTCCCTCACATTTATGTCTTCGAATATTCTGGTCAATGTGGTGATCATGCTGCTCATCACCATAGGCGGGATCGGATTCCTTGTCTGGGCAGACCTTCGGGATCATAAATGGAAAGTGAAAGCTTACCGCCTGCAGACCAAGATTGTGCTGCTGGTTTCGGGCGTGCTGGTGCTGATTCCGGCTGTCTGGTTCTTTGTTTCGGAAATGCATTATCTCAGTCCGGCAGGCAGAATTCTGCCTGCGCTGTTCCAGTCTGTGACACTGCGCACGGCCGGCTTCAATACAGTGGATCTGAGCCGGATCAGCGGCACGGGACAGGCTATGATGATCGCGTGGATGCTGATCGGCGGTTCTCCCGGGTCTACGGCGGGCGGCATGAAAACAACCACCGTGGCAGTCCTTCTGATGACGACATGGTCGGTGTTCCGGCGCAAGGAAAGCGTGAATATCCTTGGACGCCGCATCGGAGATGATGTGGTGAAAAACACGGTTGCGATACTCATGATGTATGTGCTTCTGTTTTATCTCAGCGGCATGGTGATTGCGAGAGTGGAGCATCTGCCACTGCTGACCTGCCTGTTTGAGACAGCCTCCGCACTGGGCACCGTGGGCATAACGCTGGGTATCACGAGCAGCCTTTCGCTGGTATCAAGAGGGATTCTGATTGTACTGATGTTTCTTGGCAGAGTCGGCGGCCTGACGCTGATCTATGCGGCGCAGTCGCCGCGGCAGTCGGTCCGGAGCACGCTGCCGCTGGAAAGGATTACCGTGGGATAAAGGGGGAGACTTGAAATGAAATCTGTTCTGCTTATCGGCCTGGGACGCTTTGGCAGGCACATGGCTGAAAAACTCAATGAACTGAACCATGAAGTAATGGCTGTGGACAAGAACGAGGAGCGGGTCAATGCGGTGCTTGGCACAGTCACGGATGCACAGATTGGGGATTCCACGAACAGGGATTTCCTGGAGTCCCTGGGCGTGGACAATTTCGATGTATGCTTTGTTGCCATCGGCGATGATTTCCAGAGCTCGCTGGTGACGACATCGTATCTGAAGGAACTGGGCGCCAGAAAGGTGGTTTCCCGCGCATCCATGGAAGTGCAGCGCCAGTTTCTTTTGCGCAATGGCGCGGATGATGTGGTGTATCCGGAAAAGTATCTCGCGGAATGGACGGCGCTGAGACACACGACGGATCATATCAAGGATTACATTTCTCTGGATGATGAATATGCAATCTATGATGTGGCGGTGCCGGATGAGTGGTCCGGGAAGACTGTGGGAGAACTGGACATCCGGAAAAAATACAGCCTTAACCTGCTGGCTGTCCGGGAAACCGGCAAGACCAGCATGGCTGTAAACGGCGAAACCCTGCTCAGGGCCGGCGAAACCATCCTGGTTCTGGGAAAACTGAAAGATGTGCAGAAGTGCTTCCGGGACTGAGTACGGCGGCATAAAAAGAACAGGCAGGGCTTTGGCGGCTCTGCCTGTTTTCGTGTTCACTCTGTCAGCAGCTGTTCCCGGAACGATGCAAGAAGATCCGGAGAAAAGCCCAGGGTGTCGGTCAGAAATGCGCTGCTTATAATGTCATACGCGGCGTCAAGGTAGGTGCGGTCTGCAATATATGCCTGGTAGACAGAATGCGCATAGCTTTCCGGATAGCGGCCGGAAAGACGCTGGTATATGGCTTCTGCCTTGGGAAGATTCACAATATTGGTGGTGAGATAGTCTGCATAGATCTGTTCACGGTCCACACCGAGCGCGAGCAGAACAAGCGCGGTGACAAGCCCGCATCGGTCCTTGCCCTCGGAGCAGTGCCAGAGAACAGCGCCGGAAGCGTAATCATGGCTGAGTATGACGCCCATGGCGCGCCGGAAACCCTGAATGCAGACTGGGTCTGTGACCAGATAGTGATACAGTTTCTGCATGGGCGGGAACAGCGTGGATTCTTCAGCCTGCTTTTCATGGGAAATACCGGCTTGCAGATCGGGGAGGATAGGAACGTGAATGCAGGGAATGCCGTAGGTACGGTCCTCTGCTTCATCATGCTCTCCAGTCGTGCGCAGGTCCACCACACAGGAAAGTCGGTGATGGTTTTTCAGATACGTCACGTCCGCTTCGGAGGCGTTTCCCAGGTGGGCTGAACGGATCAGACAGCCCGGACGGATGTTCAGGCCGTCAGCCGTGCGTGTATCGCCAAGATCGCGGATATTGGCAACAGATGCAAGAGAAATGGGAATCATGACAGCCTCCTCATGGTTTGGCGTTGGTGACTTCCAGAGTGCGGATCAGCTCACCGAAATACTGTTCCACTTCCGCGTCTGTCAGTTTCATCCGTTTTTTGAGCATGGGGATGATCTTCTTGGGGCGGACACGTGCATAGTATTTCGTCGCGTTCACATTTTTCCGCCAGCGCTCCATGGTAAGGTAGGGCCAGCGCTGATTGTGTCTGGGCAGGAGGTCTTCCAGAACAGCTTCCCATGGCGCAAAGTGTTCGTCCACATACGGCCACAGGAAACAGGATTCGAGTACATGAGCGAACGTCTTCAGAAACCGGTCCTTCATTTCAGGGACCGCCAGCAGCGCATTGAGCGGCTCATGACGGAAAGCCTGAATTTTGGCGCTGACTTTCTTGATATAGTTTTCCAGGGGAACGGTTGCCGAGTCAGAGCCGGAACCGAAGGACGCCTCCACATCAAAGAGCAGATATTTCCATTTGCCGCCGGGCACACGATACATGCGGACATTGGTGATATCCGAGTTCCCGGATATGATTTCATAGGATGCATGGGTAAAGAGATTGTCCACGTCCAGACGGTCTGTCACCCAGGCAAGGTTTTCCGGCACATTCAGGTCCTCGGTTTTGCAGAAGCTGCACAGTTCAAGCCAGTCTTCATTGGATCCATTCTGGACAAAGCGGTCAGAGCCTGTGCGCTGAAGGATATCGATGGCGTCCACGGTATCCTCATCGTCGAGGTCGATGTTTTCCCACTGCGCGACCATGTATTTGTTGATCTTTTCCCGCAGGTTATAGTGGCCCCAATATTGCCCGTTCAGGTACACCTCCACCGGCACGGCCTCCTGGTACAAAACGCCCAGCCCCGCGGCGCGGGAGGTTAGTAGCGCGTCCCGAAAGCGGGTAAGAAAGCTTTCCGTGCCCGCGGCCCGCAGCGTCAGGGATTTAAAGCCGTCCCAGCCCTCCCGATGGGCAAAGGGCGAAAAATAGAACCGTTTATCGCCCCAGGCGGACCGGGCGAACAGGGAAAGGGTTTTTTGCCCGTAAGCGCGGGAGGTGGCCCCGGTGACCCGGAAGGTGGCGCCCTGATGAAGCAGCCGCTGCCCTGCTTCGTCAAAATATTCTACGGACAGGGGATATTCCCAGTCCTGCTCGTAATTCTTTATTTTTCCGTTTCCGGGCACCAGCGCGCCCGTGCGGGAATCAAACAGATATTTTTCATCCGTCACCAAAGACACCACGGCGGAATACCGCTCTACGCCCACGAAATAGGTTTGCGTCACCGTTTCGGAGGGAAGCAGGCCCTCCTGAAAGGCCCGCGCCCGAAGGCAGGTGACCCCTAAATTCACCGGGAAGGTGCCGGCGCAGGCGGGCGACTGATCCGTGGGCTCGCTGCCGTCGGTGGTG
>CACYNZ010000109.1 GCA_902775835.1 uncultured Eubacteriales bacterium
GCAGAAGCATCCATGACCTTGAGTCCTCTTTCAAGGGCTTCGGCATAGGTGATGTCCCGGATCATGGTCGCGCTGCTGTCCGTGCGCGGATCCGCCGTATACACGCCGTCAATGTTCTTGGCCATGAGGATGGCGTCCGCGCCCACTTCCAGCGCGCGCAGCACCACGGCGGTGTCCGTGGAGAAGAAGGGATTGCCGGAGCCGCAGGCAAACAGGACAATGCGTCCGCTTTCCAGGTACTCCCGCGCCTTCATGGCATGGAAGGGCTCGCAGAACCGGTTGATGTCCACAGCCGACATGACCACCGCGTCCAGTCCCTGCCGCTTCAGTGCATCGCACACGCACAGGCAGTTGATCACGGTGCCCAGCATGCCCATCTGATCCGCCGTCACCGGGTCCAGGCTCGCGGCCGGGCCCTGGCGTCCGCGCCAGATATTGCCCGCGCCGATCACGATCCCGATCTGGGTTCCGGTCTCATGCATCTCACGGATAATGCCCGCCATGCTGTCCACCAGGCTGAAATCAAACAGATCACTGCCGGACTTGAGGGCCTCCCCGCTCAGTTTCAGCAGTACGCGCTTATACTTTGCCATAACCATTCTCCTCCTCTTTCCCTGAGTCAAAAAAAGGGAACTGCTCGGCAGTTCCCTTGTGCAACCTATCAGGCTTTCTGCATGGCGGCGATTTCCGCAGCCAGGTCATCCTTGCGCTTCTCAATGCCTTCGCCGCGCTCAAAACGGGCAAAGCGCACCACATCCAGCGCAACGCCGGCCTTCTTGGAAACCTCGGCCATCAGGGACTTGATGTCCTTGTCGGGATCCTTGACGAAGGCCTGGTCAAGCAGGCAGACTTCCTTGTAATACTTCTCGATCTGGCCGTCCACAATGCGGTCCACGATCTTCTCGGGCTTGCCGGCTTCGATCGCCTTGGCGCGCTGGATTTCCTTTTCCTTTTCCAGCTTGTCGCTGGCGACTTCCTCGCGGCGCACGGCCTCGGGACGGGCAGCGGCGATCTGCAGGGCCAGGTCATGGGCGAACTGCTTCACGTCTTCGTTGTCACGGCCGGCCTCATCGGTGGCAACCTCCACCAGAACGCCAACCTTGCCGCCCATATGGATATAGGTGGAAACCACACCATTGGTCTCGAAGCGGGCGAAACGGCGGACAGAGATCTTCTCGCCGATAGCCACGGTGGCTTCGCTGACCAGGTCGGAAATGGTCTTGCTCTCGTCGTCCACGAACTTCTGGTTCATGAGCTCATCCACGTCAGCAGGATTTGCCTTGGCGATGTGCTTGGCCACGTTGTTGGCGAAGTTCATGAAGTTGTCGGTCTTGGCCACGAAGTCGGTCTCGCAGTTGACTTCCGCGATGACACCGGTGCAGCCGCAGGGGGTCACATACTGGGCCACAACGCCTTCAGCGGCGATACGGCTGGCCTTCTTGGCAGCCTGGGCCAGTCCCTTTTCACGCAGCCAGTCAATGGCCTTGTCCATGTCGCCGTCAGACTCCAGAAGAGCCTTCTTGCAGTCCATCATGCCGGCGTTGGTGCGCTCGCGCAGTTCCTTAACCATCTGAGCTGTTACAGCCATGTATATCATTCCTTTCCGAATTCAATGTCCGATGCGGAATCAGGCTTCCTGAGTCTCTTCCGCGGCAGCGGGAGCTTCCACTGCTTCAGGTTCGGACTGCTCGCCCTGCTTGCCTTCCAGGACAGCATCCGCCATCTTGCCGGCGATGAGCTTGACCGCACGGATGGCGTCATCATTGCCGGGGATCACATAGTCGATCTCGTCAGGATCGCAGTTGGTGTCCACGATGGCCACGATCGGGATGTTCAGCTTGCGGGCTTCGGTCACGGCAATGTGCTCCTTGCGGGGATCCACCACGAACAGGGCGCCGGGGAGCTTCTTCATCTCGCGGATACCGCCCAGGTTGATCTCCAGCTTTTCACGCTCGTGATTCAGCTTGGCAACTTCCTTCTTGGGCAGCACGTCGAACTGGCCGCTGGCTTCCATGCGGTCGATCTGGTTCAGGCGCTCCACGCGGGTGCGGATGGTGCGGAAGTTGGTGAGCATGCCGCCCAGCCAGCGGTTGTTCACATAGTACATGTTGCAGCGCTTGGCTTCGGACTCAATGGATTCCTGGGCCTGCTTCTTGGTGCCGACGAACAGGATGGTCTTGCCTTCCATGGCGGTGTCGCGCACGAAAGCGTAGGCTTCATCCACCTTCTTCACGGTCTTCTGCAGGTCGATGATGTAGATGCCGTTGCGCTCAGTGAAAATGTACTGAGCCATCTTGGGGTTCCAGCGGCGGGTCTGGTGACCGAAATGGACACCGGCTTCCAGCAGCTGCTTCATGGAAATAACTGCCATACGGGATTCCTCCTTGTTTTCTTCCACCCCTGCTGCCATGGCGGACGGCCGCCCGAAGGCACAAGCATCCGCGGCATCAGGGTGCGTAATCTTGGGAATCTTACCATAGATACAGAAGAAAAACAATAGGGTTTCCCTTTTCCCGGAGGATTTTTTTCTTCCCTTGACGGGGCATGCCGGGCATGTATTTTTTCCCGCAAAGGTGCTATCATCCCGGTATATACCGAAACCATTATCATGTTCAGGAGGCATTGCCTATGCAGTTTACGTTTGATCCCGCCACAGGCGCCCTTCTCTGCCGCCGGCAGGGAGAACAGCTGAAGATCACGCCCTGGGGCCCGGACGCTTTCCGGGTTCAGGCCACCATGTATCCCGCCTTCTGCCAGCAGGACTGGGCGCTGACCGAAACGCCTCCCTGCGCGCATGCCGAGTATGAGGAAACCGAGGACCGGATCCGCACCGGCAGCGGCGAATTCGTCTCCATGCCCGCGCGCGTGCTGCGCAACGGCCGCCTGGCTGTCAGGATCAATCATGCCGGCGTCATGACCTTTCTGCGGGACGGGAAAATCTTCCTGCAGGAGCATTACCGCAATTACGGCGGTTCCATCACCAAGGAAAGCCACTGCCTGAAGGTGGTCAACCGCGAGTGGATTCCCTATCCCGGCGGGGACTACAGGCTCACCGTCCGCTTTGAGCCCAATGACGGCGAGAAAATCTACGGCATGGGCCAGTACCAGATGCCATACATGAATCTGAAGGGCTGCTCCCTGGACCTGTGCCAGAAGAACAGCCAGACTACCGTGCCCTTCCTGGTCTCCAGCCTGGGCTACGGCATGCTCTGGAACAATCCCGCCGTCGGCCGCGTGTGCTTCGGCAACAACATCACCGAATGGGTGGCCGACGCCTGCAAGGACATGGACTACTGGGTCTGTGTCGGCTCGGAGCCCCGGGAGCTTGTGGAAAAGTACACGTCCGTTTCCGGACGCGCGCCCATGATGCGCGAGGATCTGATGGGCTTCTGGCAGTGCAAGCTGCGCTACCGCACCCAGGACGAGGTGCTGAATGTGGCCCGGAGGTACAGGGAGCTGGGCATCCAGCTGGATGTCATTGTCATTGACTTCTTCCACTGGACCGTTCAGGGCGACTGGAAGTTTGACAAAAAATACTGGCCGGACCCGAAAAAGATGGTGGATGAACTGCACAGCATGGGCATCCGCGTCATGGTCAGCATCTGGCCCAGCGTGGACCGGCGCAGCGAGAACTTCGGCGAAATGCTGGAGCGCGGCCTGCTCATGCGCACCGAGCGCGGCGCGCTGCAGACCTATGACTACCAGGGCGACTGCGTGCAGATCGATCCCATGAACCCGGAAACCCGCGCCTATGTATGGGAAAAGTGCAAGGAACACTACTATGACCTGGGCATTGACTGCTTCTGGCTGGACAATTCCGAGCCGGACCTGACCAGCTATGATTTCGATCACTACCGCTATTACCTCGGGCCGGCCATGGAATGCTCCAACATCTATCCCCAGTACTACAGCCGCACCTTCTTTGACAACGAGACTGCCCTGGGCAATCCCTGCCCGGTGAACCTTCTGCGCAGCGGCTGGGCCGGCAGCCAGAAGTACGGCAATGTGCTCTGGTCCGGCGATGTGCCCTCCACCTGGGAATCCATGCGCGACCAGCTCACCGCCGGACTGAATATCGGTCTGGCCGGCATTCCCTGGTGGAACACGGATATCGGCGGGTTCATGGAAGGCAATGTCTTTGACCCGGATTTCCGTGAGCTGCTGGTGCGCTGGTACGAGTGGGCCGTCTTCCAGCCGGTCATGCGCCTGCACGGCGACCGCGAGCCCTTCACCATTCCCGCCCTGGACGACAGGGACTTCGGAGGCGGATATCTGCATACCGGCCAGGACAACGAAATGTGGTCCTACGGCGAGGAAATCTATACAATCATGCGCCGCTACTACGAACTGCGCCGTGAGCTGAAGCCCTATCTGAAAGAAATCTTCCGTGAGGCCCACGAGAACGGAAGCCCGCTGATGCGCGCCATGTTCTATGAGTTTCCCGGGGATGAAACGTGCTGGGACCTGAAGGATCAGTACATGTTCGGGCCTGACTATCTGGTGGCCCCGGTTATGGAGCCGGGCATCACCAGCCGGAACGTGTATCTGCCAGAAGGCGCATGGAAGAATCTGCACACCGGGGAAACCCTTCATGGCCCGGCATGCGTGGACGCCCCGGCTCCGCTGGATGTCATCCCTGTCTTCGTGCGTCAGCACTGATCTGGTTTCCGTTCGGAAGCCATCCCAGACGCCCGGCATTTTGAAATGGCAGAGCCTGTTCCCTGTCGAAAAATGCATTCCCATATGACTTAAGCAGGGGCTGTGAGACGCATGTTCTCACAGCCCCTGTATGATTGATATGGAAAGTTTCCGGAAAGAAGCCGGAATCCGCGGATCTTTCCATTACTGTGCCACGACTGTCCGGTAGGTCCCGTCTGTCAGGTGTTCCTGCCGCCCGTCCGGGAGAATCAGTTCAGCGGTGGCGTTTGCCGGAATCGTGCAACGATATGTGATGCAGCCGTCCTTCCGTTCCCACGCGCTTTCGATCCGGCCCATGGGGGAATCAAACCCGCCGCTGACCCTGCCAAACCCTTCGAAGTGCGGTTTCAGCGTAAAATGACGATATCCGGGCGCGGATTCATCCCGCTGGATGCCCAGCAGCGTTTCATAGAACCAGGAGAGGACAGATCCCAGGGAATAGTGGTTGAATGAATTCATGCTGTTGTTCCCGCCGAAGCCGTTTTCCCTGGTATAGGAATTCCAGCGTTCCCAGATGGTGGTCGCGCCCTGGGTGACCGGATACAGCCAGGAAGGAAATGCCGTCTGCCGGATCAGGGCGCAGGCGGTATCCACATGGCCGCCGGCGGACAGGGCGGGGTTCAGCATGCCCGTGCCAAAGAAGCCGGTAAACACACGGCATCCCTTTTCCCGGGTGATGCGGTCCAGGTGATCCGAGGCACGCTGGGCTTCCGGGCCTTTCAGCAGACCGAACATCACAGGCAGGGCGTAGGAAGTCTGGGTATCACAGGGCTCTCCGTTCATCCCGCGGGTGACGCCCGTTTCCGGATCCAGGAAATGCCCGAGCCAGAACGTCCTGGTTTCCTCCGCCCAGGCGGAATAGCGGCCGCTGTCCTCTTCCATGCCAAGGATGGCTGCCATTCTGGCCATGAGCTCGGATGCGCGGAAGAAGAAGGCATTGAACATCAGCGCGTGGTCTGTTTCCTCGGGTGCCAGCCAGTCCGCGAGGCTCAGGCCGAATCCGTCCCCGGGCATGCCCTGGGATCTTGCGTAGGCCATCCACGCGGTCATGGCAGGATAGAATTCATGAATGATGCCCGCATCGCCGTACTGCTGGTACAGTTCCCAGACGATAAAGATCATCGCGGTCTCATACGTGATGCCGCCGAACCCGCCGCCCATAGGCGCAATGTCCGGCAGACTGCCGTTTTCCTCCTGCAGGTCCCGCAGTGCTTCAAGATACCTGCGGTAGAAAATCCGCGTATCCGCCTGATACGTGGCGGTGCGGCAGAACACATGCGTGTCTCCCGCCCAGCCCATCCGTTCATTGCGCTGCGGGCAGTCCGTGGGGATGCTGATGAAATTGCACAGCTGGGACCAGCGGACGTTTTCAATGAACCGGTTCACCAGGGGATCATCGGTTTCCAGGCTTCCGGTGAGTGCCGGCAGGGAGGAAATCTGGATTCCCTCCACTTCCGTGAGAGACGGCGGAACGTCTGTCCCGGTGATCTCAATATACCTGAATCCATGGAAGGTGAAATGCGGCTGGTAGCTTTCGCCTTCCGGATCCCCGCGCAGAATGACACGGTCTATGCTTTCCGCGTCCCGGTAGTTTTCCGTCAGGATCATCCCGGTGTTTTCCGCGTACTCCGGAAGGTCGGGATACCTGATCTCGCCGTAACGCAGGGTGATTTCCGTTCCCGCTTCCCCGTGCAGCTTTATCCAGGGAACGCCGGCAATCTCCTGACCCAGGTCATACAGGTAGACACCGGGACGCGGCTCCAGCCGCTCCCTGGCCTGAAGCCGGCAGACCTCCGTGACAGGCGCATGGAAGGAGCCAAGGATCATCGCCCGGGTATGATCCAGGCGCGGCCAGGCTTTTCCAAAACCCTTCGGCATCGTCCAGGTCTCGTCAATGGTCTCCGGGATGATCTCCACAGCCGGTTTCATGCCGTCCGCTTCAAAGCCGGGCAGAGAGAAGTCTTCATACAGCCTGAGTTTTCTCCGGTCCAGGTGTTCTCCCTGGAACAGACCCGCATAGGTATAGGGGCCGTCCTCCAGGCAGGCCCATTCCCCGGGCGCGGTCACAACGGTGTCCATTGTGCCGTCTGTATAGCGTACTTCGAGCCGGGCCAGAACAGACTCCCGGTCACCATAGTAGTTGAAGTTTTTGACCACAAAGGTCTGGGCATCGCTCCACCAGCCGGACCCAAGGGTGATCCCGACTGCGTTCTGTCCGCGGCGGAGCAGGCCGGTGATGTCATAGGTCTGGTACAGAATGCGCCTGTTGTACTGCGTGTTCCCGGGATTGAAAAGTGTCTGTGTGACCTCCTGCCCGTTGATCCGTGCGTCATAGATCCCGCGGGAAGTGATGTACAGCCGGGCAGAATCCACCTCTTTCCCTTCACTGACCATGAAATCCTTTCTGAGCATCGGCAGGGCATGCCGGGAAGGATCCTGCAGCCAGCGGGTGCCGCCTGCCTCCGTGCCGGTCATGGTCCTGCCCTCCAGGCAGGCAGCTTCCCGGCAGGGCTCACGCAGGTAACGCACATGAAGCCCGTCAAACTGCGCGGTATCCCCCTGAGCGACATAATAGCCGATCCGGCACAGGTGAGGAAACGGGATCACATCGTTGAATCCCAGAGGATTCAGCTGGCGCGGCCGGGTTTCCGGGAAGCCGTGAAAGTTCACCGCCTCCACCGCATCCACCAGCACGCCGTCCAGATAGGCATAGGCCGCATTCCCCGGAACCTCGACCGTGAGCGTATGCGGCCGGAAGCGGTTGGCATCATTGATGAGCGAAGGCGCGTCCTTCTTTCCCCATGCCTTCAGCGGGACGCTGGCCAGCGGCTCATCCGTATCCTCCGGGGCGTACCCGGTACGGAAGATTTCCAGCACTGCAGGGTCCTCCGAGGTGTTGATCACATACCGGATCTCGCTGTATCCATGGCGTCCGAGGATATTCCGGTTGGCGTCCGCGAGCCGCCTGTCCCCCGCGCCGAACACAATCCCGGCACGATGGCTGCCGGGGGCAAGCGTCAGGGTGGCGGACAGGGAAAAGACGCCCAGCGTATCCGCGCACAGGTGGGGATCCGGCGCACCGATCCACCTGGCACCGCCCCAGGCGGAAAGCCTGGCGTCCAGAAAGCCTGTCTCAAACCAGTCGGACGCTTCAGCTTCCCTGCCCTCCGTGTCCCGGACTGTCACAGAGACAGTATAGCGTGTTCTTGGCTCCAGCTCAGGCCCGGCATAGGGAATGCCGAGGGAACAGTCCGTGTCAAGCAGCCCGGAATCCCACAGAGGTGTGGTTTCCTTCCCGCGGAAAACGCGCAGCCGGCAGTCTGCCTGCCGCGTGCCGTCCGGGGCTTCCAGTATCCAGGAAAAGCGCGGACACGGCACATCCATGCCCAGAGGCTGAGTCATGTATTCAGTCTGCAGACGCAGTATATGGAGTGATGATTTCATTTCAGGGCACCTCTTCCGATCACGTGATGTGCCGGCACCACAGACGGCATACAGTCGTTCTGTCCCGGCACCGGTCAGCCGTAGTTGATGGCGAGCTTGGCAAAGAAGTCCTCCAGAGTCAGACGGGCATTGGCATCCTTATAGACACGGATCTCCCTGGCCGCATTCCCGGGCACATACCGCGATGTTGCCGGATCAATGCGGGGCGCGGGACGCATTTCATACACATCCTCGCGTTCGGACTCGAACAGAAGCACGCCAATGGTGGGAGAATCGCCCAGGCCCCAGATTTCCCCGTGCGGCCAGTGGGGAATATCCTCGAGCTTCAGGTTAAAGTCGACCATCTGCTCGAACAGATACTTCCCTATCTCCCCGCAGGGCGCCACCTTATGCTGCAGTTCCGCCAGGGAGACAGACATCTGCTTGTAGACGTTCTTCGGCACCTGCCAGAGGGGCATGCCGGAGGACAGGACCACATTGGCGGCGGCAATGTCCACATCCTGGTTGAACTCGTGTTCGCCTTCCGGGTACGCCCCGCCCCCGATCCAGATGCAGGTGGCACGGCTGCAGATAGCCGGCTCCAGCAGGATGGCGGAGGCCATATCCGTAAGCGTGCCCTGGCAGGCAATATACAGGGGGCGCGGGTCATCCCGCAGGGCTTCCCGGATGATCAGGCGTGCGCCGGGAGAATCCATGGGCGTCATCTCATCCGGCAGCGGACCATCCGCACCTTTTTCCACCGGGCACACACCCTCCAGGTCCATGAGTTTCAGAACCAGCCGGACCTCGTCAAGACTTGCCTGGCAGGAGGTGCCGGTACTGCGGTACGGCGTCTCAAAATGCGCCGGAATGATGCCGCGTACGTCGAATTTCGGGGTCATCAGATGGTGCGCGATCGCGAACTGGTCATCCGCCTCGTTTTTCGCATCCGTGGAGACCAGCATCCGGACACGCTTCTTCTCGGGGACGGTGAAACGGTACTGAAACTGCTTCATACTCTGTTCCTCATCTCTCAGATTCTGATCCAGAAAGAGGCATCCCGGCGGATGACTCCACGGGATGCCTCCTGAAAAAAGTGTTTGGGATCTACAGAAATATTACTTTACGGAATTGATCAGGTCCAGATCCTCCTGGGGAGTCTTGGTGGGACCATTGACGGCCAGCCAGGCATCAAGCTGTGCCTGCTTGGCATCGATCACAGTCTGCAGGCCGGAAGCATACAGCGCCTTGTTCAGCTGTTCAATGGTGGCATCCACATTGGCGGAACCCACGGAACCGGTCAGAAGCGCAGCACGGTAGGTTTCCAAGGCGCTGTTCAGCGCGGTGATCTGGGTGGCATAGTCGGAGGAATCCCACATGAAGCCGAACGCAGGGCTGTAGTAGCTCCAGGTATTGTGGCTCTTGAGCAGATCCCAGTAGTCAGCAGTCTTGCTGCCATCGTTCCAGACATAGCCGATGAACTGGTTGCCGGCTGCCCAGCCGGTATTCTGGAAGTACTTGAAGTTGCTGTTGTCCACACCATCGGCAAAATAGGCGGTGCCATCGTCAAGCACCTTGTAATCCTTGCCTTCAATGCCGAACTGCCAGTAGTTCATGACCACGGGATCGGTATACAGTGCGCGCAGGAACTTAAAAGCCATCTCCTTGTCTTCGCAACTGTCCGCAATACCCAGACCGAAGAATGCGACGTTGCCGGAGCTGATGCCGCCCTCGACATAATCACCGAAGTACAGCACATAGCCTTCCTGGCCGTTGGTGGCATTGGCTTCCGCAAGGAAACCGGGCTTGATGGCGGTGGCATAGCTGAAGGTGTTGCCGGCCTTGATCATCGTGGCAGAGCCCTGCTGATCGGTGGCGGCATCCTTGTAGATGTAGCCCTTGTCATACCAGTCGGCCAGCATCTTGCACAGGTTCTTGAAGGTATCGGTTTCGAACTCGTTCACAACCGTTGTGCTGTCATGGTCTGCCTGCCAGTCCAGAACGCCGAAGCGGTCCAGCAGCTGGTCGACAAAATAGAAGCGCGCGGTCTGATCGCTGTTGCCCATGTACAGCGGGATCATCTCAGGATGCGCATCCTTGACCGCCTGGAAGATTTCAGCAGCCTCGGACCAGGGACGGGGATGGCCGTCATAGGTGTCCTTGTTGGATTCCAGACCATACTTTTCAGTCAGGCCCAGTTCGTCGCAGATGTCCTTGCGCATCCACAGGCCGCCCAGTTCGACGGATTCCTTGGAAGCCGGCAGACCATAGATGAAGTTGTTGATGCTGGAAACGGTGGCATTCTGCTGTCCGATGGCATCAATGATGGCCTTGCCGTCTTCGCTGTCCAGATAGGGGGTCAGGTCGGT
>CACYNZ010000110.1 GCA_902775835.1 uncultured Eubacteriales bacterium
GGGAAGGCAGTGAGGTACCAGCCGATCAGAAGATAGGGCACATAGCCCGTGGCATATTCCATATGGAATTTGGAAGCAAAGTCTCCGATGGTGAATTTCATGCCCCGCGTCAGTATGCCGGCGGTCTGCATGCCGAACTGCATGATTACGCTGAGAACGATCAGTCCCAGGATGTATTCCCTGTTCTCTTTTCTGACAAACAGACGCAGGAGCGGGATCGCGATGTAGGCACCGACGAGCATATAGAGATACCACAGATGCATTCCGCGTCCCTTCCGCAGGAGCAGATTATCCACAAAGATCTCCATGTCGATGGGCGTGCCCTGGATAAGCGGAATAAGAACAGCCCGCCATGTGGCATAAAAGAGCAGCCAGAACAGGAGCAGCAGAACAATGGACAGCAGGTTTTTGCGGTAAAAAGCACGTGGAGGTTTATTCTGCTTTTCATCCAGCAGCAGTGCGCCGGTCAGCATCATAAGCATGGGCGTGCCCGCGCGGCTCAGGCTGTTGAAGATGTTCCCGACCACAAAGGCAGAGTTGTCAGTCCCGCGAAAATAGGTGACCATATAGGCCGATACATGGATCATGACAACCATGGCAATCGATACAACTCTGATGATGTCATAGCTCAGTATTCGCTTGCGGGTCATAGGCTCGTTTCCCTCGTTTTTCTTTCATTGATCGCTTCGGTTTTCAGAAAAATACAGACTTCAGCAGGGTATCCGGACTGTGCAGATTCCGGAGGCTTCATCTGCCCTGAGTTACTGCAGCGGCCGGATGAAAAGGACAGTGCATACCCAGGCACTGTGCATTCTGCGGACTCCAGGTGCACGTGATTGGGTGACTGTTCAGATGCACGCCATAGCGCTGTTCCACATACGCTGACGCTGTCTGCAGGGCGGTGAATGCGTCCCGCTTGCAGCAGCGGGGACCGCCGGTCTCCGCGAGACGGGCAAGCGCGGCCGAAGTATAGCGCATATGGCTGCCCCATGAACCATCTGTGGAAAGCGGGCCGGTGCCCTCGATAATGGCCAGTGCGGCTCCGATGGACATGACAGCGCCGCAGACACCCCAGAGACCGCAGACAGCCCCGGGCATCCGCAGGCCTTCGTTCATCAGGCGCTTAAGCGCTTCGGGAAGATTTGTAAGATTCCCGCCGGCATTGTGGAAGGCGGTCAGCAGGCAGGCACCGTCCAGCACGTGGTGCTCCGGGCCGTGCATGCGCACAAAATCCTGTCTGGCTGCGTGCCCGAAAATCTCGATCGGGTCACATGACTTTTCCTGCAGGCAGAAATCAATGATTCTGCGGCAGCGCTCTTCCATGGTACAGTCCATATCATTCCCTCCGGAAACATGATTCCAGATCATGTATTTTGCAGAGCATATCACATTTCTGTGCCTGTTTCCATCCTGCAGAGGCGGAACGCCCATGCAGAGGGTGGGTATCTTAGCCCAGGAGGAAGACTGGAAGTTTCACGCGTGAAGCAAAGGAAAAACGGCGGCACCGGTCCTGAGTGCTCCGGCACTGCCGTTCTGGATTCACGCGGCTGAGTAAGCGAAGGCGTGAGGGCTGATTTCTCCTTGAGATGGCGTCAAAGTCATTTTATGCCCTGGCAGACATAGGTAAAGGGTGTGATGCTGTGACTCCGGACATCCCGGAATCCGGCCGACCGGAGCATCTGCTCCATGTCAGTGCGCGCATACACGGCATGATCGCCGGTATTCCAGTGCCGGAAGCTCCAGTTCATCAGACGGATGAGCCAGCGCGGGCCGGTCAGATCATTGATGAGCACAAACCCTCCGGTCATGAGAATCCTGTGCATTTCCCTCAGCGCCTGATCGGGGTGGGGATAGTGATGGATGCTCATGTGACAGCTGACGCCGTCAAACGCATCACTTTCCAGCGGCATGTGTTCCGCGTCTCCTTCCACAATGCGGGCGGAAGGAAGACGCTCGCGGCTGCGCTTCACCATTTCAGCGGAATAATCCAGCCCGTGCAGCTCAGTATCCGGGGAAGCATGGCTGAAGTATTCCAGAAAGGCGCCGTTGCCGCAGCCGATGTCGATATGGCGCGTTATGTGATGATCAAGCAGGATCCCCGCTGTGGCTCTGTAATCGTGGCGCCAGTACCCGTTCCGGTTGAGCCCCGTGCTCGAATGGTGGTTGAAATACTGCCTTGACTTTGCCTTGTCATCCACGATCATGCTGTTTTCAGCTCCTTCTCAAATGCGCTGAACCGCGCCTGCTTCGGCAGGGTGCACAGCAGTCCTGCAAAGGTGAGTATGTTTCCGAAGCTCAGGAACATAGTGCCGATTCCAGCCCCCAGAGCTGTGTGCGGACCAATGACTGCCGAAAGCACCAGGGCAGGCACCATGCCGAAGAGCAGATGAAACCATTTTGCGGAGAGAGGATACGGCGTCAGTCCTTTTGCGAAGACCCTGAACTGAATGACCAGCATGGGTATCCAGAGCAGAATGAGCACGAACCAGAGGGGGACGCAGAACGCGTACACCATGACCTGCGCCGCTCGCGCCGCGGTCTGCGCGTCCAGTGTCAGCAGCGTCCTGTACGCATAGTTGAGCAGCCCGACATTCATGTGACAGCCGATGGGCGCCAGCCAGATGTAGCCAAGGATCCCGAAGCGATAGATGCGGGCCTGCCTGGGTGCGGCGTCAGCCATCAGGCGGTAGATGGCGAAAAAACCGATCCCTTCCAGGAACAGGCCGAAAGCGCCAAGCAGTCCGCCCCAGATCAGCTGGGCATCCGTGAGATTCGGCGCACTGGACATCAGCTTTTCAGCCAGTCCGGCCGCTTCGGTTTCTTCACCGTACCCCACAAGGAAATCGCCGATGCCTGTCAGCACGGAGCCGATCAGGCCGATGAGGAGCAGCGTGCGGATGACGGACCTGTCCAGCCTGCGGGTATGGCAGTGAGTCTTTGATAGAGTGTTCATATGCATTGCCTCTTCATGGAGCATCATGTGATTGGGAATATGTCCTGGGAAAACCGACACGCGGCAGGAAAGCGGCTCTGCGCCGGGCTTTGCGGTGTTTCCCTGCTTCCCCATGACACAGGATGGTCAAAACAGGGTACAGATCCAGGCTGCCAGCGCGGAAACGGCCGGAAAGATGACCAGCAGCTTGAGCAGCTGGCTTTTCAGATTGAATCCGTATTTCCGGTTCACCAGCGCGCTTTCCGCTTCGGGATAGTAATGCTGAAAGAAGTGGTACCTGCACAGGATAAACCAGTCAAAGAACACCATGTCATATACCTTGTAAATGGTAAGGATCAGTACAAACCTGGTGAAGAACTGCCAGAATCCAAAGCCGCTCCATAAACCGTCCCATATGGAAATGATGACTGCCCCCAGAATCATGCCAATGCTCAGGATCAGCATCATCCTGCCCATGATCCTGGCGCCGTCAAACAGTTCACGTTCCCGCGGCTTAATGAGCGCCTGTGCCTCTTTTGGCGCAGAGGAGAATAATGCCTTTTTCTGTACAAAGGCAACCGCGGCCACCAGCATCAGGGTGACTGCCGCGCAGAGGATGATCGCCAGAAAAATCGTGAGAAGCATGCCCGATTCCTCCATTCCAGGGATCAGGGGCATGATCCCGGCAGGGCCGCACAGATGACAGCCGCGTTCGGAGTGCCCTGATCCATATTTACTTCTGCAGGCCTTCGGATATGCGCCTGTGCGGTGCATGCCGGATCGCCTGTCTGCATATTCGTTGCCGTGACCGGATACAGCGTGTGTCATCCTGCATTCGTACATTTGAACACGAGTTAGTTATGACAAACTATATTATAGTCCGTTTCCTGAAGAAGACAAGTGGGAAATTGCAGTTTCGCATTTTTTGAAAATGGAGCAGGAAGGCGGATTTGTTTCTGTGGTCATGGATGCAAACAGTACCTGGACACTGACGGATAACAGTTACGTGACTGCCTTTGACGGTGACATGGACAACGTAGATCTGAACGGCTTTACTCTGTTTATTGCTGGCTTGGCAGTGAATGGCTGAGCGCGGATCGGGACAGCCGGCAGGAGAATAAAACAGCGGAGCATCTGAACGGTTAAACGCTCATATACTCCGCTGTTTTGTGCCCTGTCCAATCAGAAAATGTTGCCTGCGTTTGCAAACATGGAAACGGCATCTTTGAGAATGCTGCGAACGGTACTGATACATTCAGGATTCAGATTTGTATAGGTATCGTTGACATTGTGATAATAGTCCTGAGGAGTGAAAGCGATGCCGCAGATCGCGGCAGCCTTGATGCCGATGACGGAAAACGCCTCGGAATCGCAAGCACCGGGATAAAACTCAGCAGTGGGCAGGTCAAAACCGTTTTTCAGACCTGCAAAATACAAAAGGTTGCAGGCTTCCTCACTGTTGGATTCGGTGTAATTGATACCGCGGGAAAAAATGCGAAGTTCTTCTACTGAGTGAATCGTGTCCACAGCGATCACTATGGTATTGAGTTTCATCAGTTCTTCAACGTTTTCACTGGCAAAGGCATGCGCTCCGCGGATTCCGGCTTCCTCGCCATCAGTGATCAGGCAGCAGATCTCTGTATCTTCGAATCTTTGATCATTGTCTGCCATTTCCTTCAGGATGCTCATGCTCAGAAAGCAGCCTGTCAGATTATCGTTTGCCCCGTCCACAACGGTGCGCCAGTCCACAAGGAAGAGCAGCGGAAAGTACAGGATGGAAAGAACGATTTCGATAATCGCGAAGACCTGCAGCACTGCATCCGGCAGGAAGTCTGCAAGCGCTATATTGCAGAAAAGAAAATTGATCACCCAGTAAAGAACCCCGGAACCGATGCAGGTGTAAATCAGGGGGGCAGGAAGATGTTTCAGAACAGGCATTTCATAGGCTGCATCCATGTGCCCGCAGAGGATGATGCGGCGCTTCGGAGGGCTGATGGATCTGCGGATCATATAGAGATTCTGACCCGTCCGCCGTGGATAAAGCTTGTCTGTCACCTGCCTGTACAACGCATATTCTGCGATGAGTGCGACCATTGCGATGATCATAAAAAGCAGGGAAAGCGCGTAAGCCCAGGACTGGTGCGAATGTACGCCGATAAGGAAAAAAGCGCATGCGATCAGGCATAGAAAAACATCGAGAGGAACTGAGCCCAGGAAAGCATGAGGATGCAGCTCAAACTGCTGTGTCCGGATTTCATCCACACAGTTCTTCATGGAAGCAGCGATCTCTGCCTCAGCTGAGCGGACTGATTCGGATCCAGCTGTACGCCGTTTGTGATGTGTGCAGATGGATTCGATTCCATCAGTGATGTATTTGATGTAATCCATATTCGCCACCTCATTCTCTTGTGTTCTGGAACACATGGTACTGTTCCAGCAGATTCTTGCGAATGGCGCTGGTTATGCCGACTGTCATGACGGCAATGATGCTTACGAACAGGATAATCGGGAAATAGACGGAAAGGAGCTCGTTGATTTTTGTCCCGGGAATGTTGATCATCCCGGGTGCCAGGGAAGCCTCCAGGGTGGAACTGACCTCGATGACAGAGCCGGGAACAAGCTTGATGACATTCAGATCAAAGTTGTACAGATGTGAGGACAGAAGCAGGGGAACAAAGGTTCCCATGATGGTAATGGCAGAAATGAACAGCGAATAGAGAACGGAACAATACTGTATGCTGAGCAGCATGGGAAAGACAAAGATGATGCTTCCTGCGGCGCCCATTGTGGATGTGGTCGAGGCGGCAGATACAATGAAACTGATTCCGACAATCCATTTCAAATAGCGTCCGATGCCTTTTCGTTTCTGTACGGCGACAAGTTCCACAACGGCTACCACCAGCATTACGGCTGAAAAACCCATAAAAAACGGAGTAATCCCATTCTCCGGAACCGTGTAATTCTGGAGAATGGATAAGGCAAACAGAAGGCAGGTCAGAGCGACGAAGGCCCTGCTGTTCCGCAGGTTTGCCAGACTTTCAATAGCCCCGAACAGCCCGGTTTTCCCCTTAAGCATCAACGTGTTTGGCAGCAAGCTGGTCCCCCCTGTTCTTATGCGGATTCTGTCGGTATGATTATGAATGCGTCTATATCAGTATTATTGTTAACAAGCGGCGATGCTGTCAAGAGGATTCTATGAAAATAACGCATGCGGGACTGCAGACAGCGGTTTCATGCTGCTGTTCTTTCCCTCTGATACGTTCAAAGGCCTGAAAGGGGAGGGCAGGAAACTGCCCTCCCCTTTCAGGCCTTATCATCTTCTGTGCAGGAAAAGCTGCCCTGATACCAGCATGTTTTCTCTGCCGGTCCGCAGAGGGAAACAGCGGATGAAAGCTTGTGCAGCAGGGCTTCCTGAACAGAATGGCTGCTTCGTGATCAATCACTGCACCAATTCATGGTGGCGGTTTTTGCGATGTAAGCAGTATCTGGCTGTGACGGAGCGTATGATTGGTGTATGTCAGGATTCATTGACCATCTTGCCGGTCATGTGCTCCGGCACCAGGGCAAACATGAGTGTGCGCAGCCCGGACCGTTCCAGTTCACGCTGAATATAGGCTTCATCGTCTGTGAATTTCCGGCTCAGCAGCGCGGAAATGCGCAGGAGCTGCTCCTGGTCCTCGATGAATTCAATTCTTCCGAACACAATGACGGAGCGGATATTCAGCGCCCATTCCCCGTCGCGGCGGAAACCCTCGTCAAATACGCAGAAGGAGGCCTTGGGATGGCGCCGCATGGCATCAATCTTGTGTCCTCTTTTTCCGCCGTGAAAATAGATTTTTCCGTCCTCGGCGGAGTAATAGTGATTCATGGGCATGCCGTAGGGATAATCGTTATCGCCGAGCACGGAGAGCACGCCCCGGGGCTGCTTTGTCAGAATGTCAATGCACTCACTTTCCGTGAGAAGCTGGTTTCGTCTGAGCATGTCTCTGAACATGGCTGTTCCTCCCAAGAAATGAAATCAGAATGCATACAAGCAGGGTGAGCGCCTCCGCCAGGGAATGGCATCCCCAGAGTGACTGCGGTCCGCATATGGCCGGCAGCGTGAAGACCAGAAGGCCGGGAAGCAGGCATCCTCTGAGCGCGGACAGAAGCAGTGCGCGTCCTGTCGCTGCGGTGGCCTGAAAGAATGAGATCATCAGGATATTAAGGCCGGCGCAGAGAAAGCCGGAGAAATACAGGCGGCTCTGTTCGGCGGCAAACTGTGCCAGGCTTTCGGCACCGGGCGTGAATATTGTATAGAAGGGCAGGGCCAAAAGCAATACCAGCGCATAGGCGGCAAGGCCGAATGCAGAAAAGGCACAGATCCCGCATTGCCTGAGCGACTGCAGCTTTGCGGTATCGCCGGATGCGTAGAGGTAGCTGAAAGCTGGCTGCAGACCTTCGGCCATGCCGAGAAAGATGGTGAGAATAATGAGCATCAGGTATCCGATGATCAGATAGGCGGCCAGCCCTTCCTCGCCGTACCCGTACCGGTTGATCCCGGAATTCATGAAGAAGGTGACCATGCCGATGCTGAATTCCATAACAAAGGATGGAAACCCGAGCGTGAGAAAACGCCCGGTGTCGGAAAGGGAGAGCCTTACCCGGGCAAAGTACAGCCTCCCTTTTCTGCGCAGGAAATGCGGCAGCAGAATCAGGATGCTGAACAGAGGACCGACGGCTGTGGCCAGTGCTGCGCCGGCGATGCCCATATTGAAGGGATACATGAATACATAGTCAAGCACAATATTGGAAAGTGAGCCCAGGGACAGCGCAGCCATGGCAAGGCCGGGCTTTCCGTCATTCCTGGCCAGACCGCCCATGAGATAACTGAACAGAAGAAACGGCGAAAAGATCAGAATATAGCGCAGATAGGTGACGGTCATATCATGGATTTCCGGCGTCGCACCCAGCATGCGGGCAAGGGGATGGATGAACAGATTGCCCGCGAAGGCGATTATGAAGCTGATGACTGCCTGAAGGAGCATGCAGGTGTTGAAGGTCTGAAGTGCCTTCTTCCTGTCAGACGCGGCAAGTCGGACCGAGATGAGAACGCCGGCGCCGGATGTGACTGCCATGCTCAGGGCAACCAGCAGTTCCACGGCGGGAACGGCGGCTCCGGCGGCGGCCAGGGCGCTGCTGCCCAGACGCGCGCCGATGAATACGCCGTCCACGATCACGTATATGGAATTGAACAGAAGTCCGACCATCTGCGGAATGGCATACCGGAGAAAAATCTTTCCTGCGGATTCCTGAAACATATGTCTTTCACCTCATGAAATAAGCCTGGGAGAACATTGACAGCAATGATCTCCCAGGCTTTTATCCTTCCGTGTGAGGCCGCAAGCGCCGGCCCGCTCTATCTTGGACCAGTCCAGCCGTGCTGTGGAACCCTATAGAGGCAGAGGATATATATCACAAATGATTCCATAAGGCAAGCGATGGCGTTCTGCCGGCCCCGGGCATGATGCAAAAACGGGGACAGTTTTTACTTTACCCGGAAATCTCTGCCCATGATCAGGTTGTCGGAGCTGTCAGCCAGCCATACGCGGAAATCCCCGGGTTCCACATGCCAGCGGAACTGGGGGTCCAGCGTCCGCATTTCACGCGGTTCGATGGTCAGCGTGACGGCTTTGGTCTCCCCGGGCTCGAGCGCAACCTTGGAAAACGCGGCCAGGGTCATGAGCGGCTTTACGGTGCTGCTGACCCTGTCACGGATATAGAGCTGCGGCACCGCTGTGCCCGCGCAACTGCCCGTGTTTGTGACGGTAAAGGTTGCGGTGACGGATTCGCCGGGCGCAATGCATGCAGGCGTGATCTCAAGGTCTGCGAAGGCGAAGGAGGTATAGCTGAGGCCGAAACCGAAGGACCACAGCGGCACGCAGTCGGTTTCCACGTAGCGCTTTCCGCCGCCGGGACGCCGGCTGTAATGGCAGGGGATCTGGCCCACGTGCCGCGGGAAGGAAATGGGGAGCCGGCCGGAAGGCACGTTCTCTCCGAACAGGGTTTCGGCGATGGCATATCCGCCCTCCTCGCCGGGGAACCAGGATTCCAGAATGGCGGGCACATGTTCCCGCTCCCAGGGAATCGTGACGGGACGTCCGGTCTGCAGCACCAGCACGACCGGAGTGCCGGTGGCACAGACGGCCCGGACAAACGCTTCCTGATTTCCGGGCAGATCCAGCGAGGCGCGGTCCAGGTTTTCTCCGCAGGTGTCCTGATTGTCACCCACGCAGACAATGGCCACATCGGCCTGCTGCGCCAGATGCACGGCGCGCTGGAAGTTTTCCATCTCCCGGACATATCCGAAGAATACCCGGGCTCCAAGGTGATCATTGGTATACTCGATGCGCAGACGGTAGGCACGCCCGGCTTCAAAATGGAAGGGCACCGTGCGCCAGGCCGGATGTTCCTCGCCCCAGCCGTCGAGGATCAGGCGGCCGTCCACATACAGGCGCATGCTGTCCTCGGTCCGGAAACCGAGTCCGCCGTCGAAGTCAGCGTCCGCCGTGAGCGTGCCGGTCCAGACAACGCTGAACACCTCGGAATCGATGGGGGAGCCGTTCATGAGCCAGTGGAAATCCATGCCCGGATCCCGCTGCACGAGGGCCGGTTCTCCTTCGAAGGATCTGCCGCGGTAATAGCGTCCCGTCAGGCCGGGCTCGCCGTTTTCATCCCGGAGCATGCCCTCGGGACAGGAAACGGGCATGTCTCCGAGAAAATGGCATCCCGCGTCATAGAGCACTTTTGTTTCCGGGGAGACCAGGCTCCGGATGCCCTCGAGAAGGGACACGCCCTTCCGGCCGTCCGCCGTGTAGTCGCCGAGCATGGCGGCGCCGGCCGAAGGCCCGAGAACCGCGATGACCGGTACATCCTTTGACAGGGGAAGGGTCTGGTGCGCATTCTTGAGCAGCACCATGCTTTCCCGGGCAATCTCCCGTGACAGGCGCAGATGTTCCGGAGTGTGGACATAAGCGGCGGCACGGCTTTCGTCCAGATAGGGATGATCAAAGAGGCCGAGCATGAACTTGACTTTCAGCACCCGCATGCACGCCCGGCGTATGACGGCTTCGTCCAGACGTCCGGTGCGGACCAGTTCCGTCAGGCCTTCCAGCCATTCCTCGTGCGGGAAATCGTACAGCTGCAGGTCCACACCGGCTTCAAGGCCCAGCGCCATGGCCTCTTCCTTGGTTTCAGCAAGGAAATGCCAGTCATAGAGGCGGGAAACGGCCGTGAGATCGGAGCGCACAAATCCGCGCATGCCCCACTGTCCGCGCAGGACATCCGTCAGCAGCCATCTGTTCTGGGAGGCATACTCACCGTTGACCTTGTTATACGAGCACATGACGGTCCAGGGCTGGGCCTTTTTGACCGCGCGCTCAAACGCCGGCAGATAGATTTCGCGCAGCGCACGCTCGGAGACCACGGAGGACACGCCGCGGCGGTTTTCTTCCTGGTTGTTGCAGGCGAAGTGCTT
>CACYNZ010000111.1 GCA_902775835.1 uncultured Eubacteriales bacterium
CCCAGATGCTTCTGGAACTGGACATGGACCCAAGTATTCATATCGGCGGACGTCTGGATGCGATCGGCGGGAGCACCAGGGTGGGGCACAGCGAGATCTTTGTTTCCGAAGCCTGCGAATTCCGCAGGAGCTTTTTGGAAATGCGCCCCACCATGGCAGTGGTGCTCAACATTGATGCGGACCATCTGGACTGTTACCGGGATATTGATGAGATTGAAGAGACCTTTGGAAAGTACATGGACAGTGTGCCGGCCGGCGGCGTGGTGGTGGGCAACGGGGATGATCCCAGGATTGTCCGCCAGATGCAGCATGTCCGGGGGAAAAAGGTGACCTTCGGGTTTGGGGATGCGTGCACCTACCATCCCTCCGGATATCAGGAAGACGAAAAAGGATGTCCGGGATTTGCATTCATGCGGGAAGACCGGGAACTCTGCCGGGTGCAGCTTCAGGTGGCAGGCCGGTTCAACGCCCTCAATGCCATGGCAGCCCTTTCTGCCGCGTGCGAACTCGGGGCGGATATGGAAAAAGCGGGAAAAATCCTCTCGGACTTCCGTGGCGTGCACCGCAGGTTTGAAAAGACGGATGAGATTGACGGCGTGGAAATCTTTCACGATTACGGGCACAATCCGGCGGAAATGCGCAACGCACTTTCCGTGGGGCGGAAGCGCTGCCGGGGCCGGCTGATCGCTGTCATGCAGCCGCACACCTTTTCGCGGGTCCGGGCACTGTTCGAGGATTATCTGACCTGCTGCGAAGCAGCGGATCTGGTGCTTGTCACGGATATCTGCGCGGCCCGGGAAGCGGATCCGGGAGACCTGAACAGCGGCATGCTGGTGGAGGGTATGAAAAAGCACGGCCTCAATGCCGTATGGACTCCCTCCTTTGATGATGCGGAAGCGTATCTGCGCGCTCACTGGCAGAGCGGGGATCTCGTTCTGACCATGGGGTGCGGCGACATCAATATGCTGAACAGCCAGATCCACAGGCATGAAATGGAATCCGGCAGGAAACAAGAGGCGAAGTCATGATGAATCTTCGACATCTCCAGCGTGAGATTGATCTTGAGGCGTTTGCCGCCAATGTCAGGCTGGTGAAAAGCCTTCTTCCGGCGCGGACCATGCTGATGGCTGTGGTCAAGGCGGATGCCTACGGTCACGGCGCTGTTCCATGTGCGCGCACGGCTCTGGATGCCGGTGCGTCGTGGCTGGCGGTCGCCACGGTGGAAGAAGCCCTGGAACTCAGGGAGCATCATATTGAAGCTCCGGTGCTTGTGCTCGGAGCGGCAGCCGGCAGGGACGCAGCTGATGCGGCGGTGGCACATGACATCACGCTGGCTGTGTGCACGGCAGACATGGTGCACACGCTGACCGAAGCGGCCGCGCGCCTTGGGCGCCGGGCCAGGGTGCATCTGAAAACGGATACCGGCATGAGCCGCATCGGCGTGCGCACGGAAGAGGAACGGGATGCGGTGGTGGACGCGGTTTCGGCTTCCGGCGGACTTGTGGAGCTGACCGGCGTGTTCACGCATTTTGCGGATGCGGACGGGGACGACCTGGGCTTTGCGAGGGAACAGCTGGAACGCTTCAGGAGACTGAGTGATCCGCTGCCGAAGCATGTGCTGCGGCATTGTGCCAATTCGGCCGCCATTGAGTGCATGATGCCCGAAGCGGCTTTCGATATGGCGCGGGCCGGCATTTCCCTGTATGGATATTCGCCGACCGGCACCTGCAAAGGCCTGAAAATGTGCATGCGCTGGACGGCGGAAATCACGTATGTCAAGACGGTGCATGCCGGTGACACGGTCAGTTACGGCCGGACCTTCCGGGCGGATCACGACATGAAGGTGGCCACGGTATCCTGCGGGTACGGCGACGGGTATCACAGACTCTCGGGCGGGGAAGCCTGGGTGCTGGTGCACGGCTGCCGCTGCCGGGTGCTTGGCAGAATCTGCATGGACCAGATGATGGTGGATGTGAGCGGGGTGCCCCGGACGGAGATCGGGGATACCGCGGTGCTGATGGGCACGGATGGCAGCGAATGCATAGATGCGGACATGATGGCCGGCTGGGCGCATACCATTCCCTATGAAATTCTGCTGGCTGCCACGAACCGCGTACCGAGAGTGTATAAAGACTGAGTAGATCCGTGAAAGGATGATATCGTATGGAGAAGACGACTGACCGCGGTGCGGCCAAGAAAAAGCCGGTTGTGGTAAAGAAACCCTATCTGACAGGAAGCATATGGGATTCCACGGTAATCAGAAGCGCCCTCATGATCTGCGGATCCATGATTATTGTGGCCATTCTGTACCTGATCGTGTGCGGCGTGCTGACGTTTGACAACACAGCGCTGCGGGTGCTCACCAACGGACTTGTGGCGTTTGTGGTCATGGCCATGTTCTATTACAGCGGCATCGGCCGGGGCACCGTGGCTGTGAACCAGGGCGAAATCATGTATCACCGCAGGGAAACCGGCCAGCCCATTGCTCCGGAAGAGCTTTCGCGGTGCTTCCATATCGGAAAAGGCTTTGTGACCGGGCTGCTGGGAACGCTTCCCCTGTTCCTCTGCGCCCTGATTCTTGCCGTGGTGGCCAAGGAGCAGAACACGGGTCTCGGCGCGCTTCCCTCATGGGTGTCCGGCCTTGAGACCAGGGATGAAGTGGGACTCGGCCTGACCTATTACCATACCCCGGTGATGCTCGGGCTTGAAGGCGTTCTGCGGATTATTATCCGTCTGTCCATCATGCCCTTTGTCAACATGGTCGGTGCTGCGAACCGTTCCGGACTTCTGACGCTTGAGCGCCTCAGCCCCCTGATCGTGCTGCTTCCGGGCATTGCCTACGGTCTTGGCTATACCAGAGGCGTGCAGGTGCGTACCCAGGTGCATTCCGACATTGCCCGCAATGCCAGGAAGCGCCGGAAGAAGAGCCGCAGGGAAAAGGCCAGGAAGCGTCGTGCGCCCAAGGGACCGGAGGCTTTGAACTGAGTGCGTATTGTGGCCGGAAAAGCAGGATCCAGAACCATCGAAGCGCCGAAAGGCAGGGATACACGGCCGACGCTTGACCGGGTGAGGGAAAACCTGTTCAATATTCTGCAGAACCGCATTCATGATGCGGCTGTGCTGGATCTGTTTGCGGGAAGCGGAGCGCTTTCTCTGGAGGCTGTAAGCCGCGGGGCTGCCTTTGCAGTGCTGTGCGACCGGGACGCTGAGGCAAACCGGGTGGAGCGGAAGAACGCGCATGCGCTGGGGTTTGAAGAGCAGATGCGGATCCTGCGCTGCGACTGGAAGGAAGCACTGGCTTACTGCGGGCGGGAAAACCTGAAGTTTGATCTGGTGTTTCTGGACCCGCCCTATGCCATGGAAGATCTGACGGAAGTGACCGAGGCCGTTCTTCCCCTGCTGGAGGATGACGGACAGATCATTATCGAACACAAGGCATCTGAAACCCCGGCGTTTTCCGCGCAGTACAGAGTGCGGGACAGAAGACGGTACGGCTACTGCGGACTTCTGTTTCTGGAGAGGATACAGTCATGAGAATCTGCGTATATCCGGGTTCCTTTGATCCCGTGACATTGGGACATATGGACATCATTACCCGCGCGGCAGCACTGTTCGACGAAGTGGTGGTCGCGGTGGCCCGGCATCCGGACAAGAAGGGAACGCTGCCCATGGAAAAGCGGGTGGAGTTTCTGAGAAAAAGCTGCGCGGCACTGGACAATGTGCGTGTTGACATGTTTGAGGGGCTGACCGTTCAGTATGCGCGCTCTGTGGGAGCGTGCTGCATGATCCGCGGGCTCAGGGCGGAAATGGATTTCGAGGGTGAGCGTGTGCTGGCCCAGACGAACCGGTTTCTTGCCCCGGATATGGAAACGGTGTTTCTCGTAGGCAAGCCCGAGCACGGGTTTCTGTCATCCTCTGTTGTCCGTGAGATGGCAGGGTACGGCGTGGACCTTACGGGATGCGTGCCGGAGTGTGTAAGGCAGGAGATCAGTGAGTTTTATGCGGCTCAGACCGCGGGGAGGTAATCATATGTCAGACATGGGAAAGAATATCCAGGAAGTGAAGCGCGTTCTCGGGGAACTGACGGATGTATTGACCCAGGCAAAGTCCAGCTGGGTGCGCTCGGACGTCTGCTCCATCAATCGCAAGGAAACCCTGGAACGGATTGATCTGCTGAAGACGGCGATTCCGGAATCCGTGGAAGAAGCACAGCAGGTGTTGCAGGAGCGGGAGAAAATCATCAGTGATGCCCGTCAGGACGCAGCTGCGACGGAAAGCCAGGCGAAGAGCGAGGCAGAGAAGATTGTTTCCGATGCGGAAAAGGAACTGAAAAACATCGAAGCGAAGATTCAGAGCGCCAATGCGGAACTTGAGCGCGTGAAGGCGGAAACGGAACGCGAGATGGCACAGCGGTCCGCCAAGGCCCAGGAACAGGCCAACATGATTGTGGGCCAGGCTCAGAATCAGGCCAATCAGATTCTTGCGGGCGCTCAGCAGCAGGCGCGCGAGCTCATTGAGCAGGAGAGCATCTACAGGCGTGCCCGGGTTGAGGCCAATGAACTGTCCGAGAAGAACAGCACCGCCATGGCACAGCTGAGGCAGAAAACCTTTTCCTATCTGGATGAAGTGCTGGGTCAGGGCGAACAGTATATGAGTTCTCTGATGCAGGAACTGCATCGTGAACGCGAAAATCTGAACAGCCGCCGTTCCTGATGACGGAACAGGGGTTATTCCAGGAAGCAAACGATCCAATTTGCCGGCATTCCGGGTTCCGGTCCCGGGATTGTCGGCTTTCTTTCTCTGAAGGGAGCGCGGATATGGGCACAGTTGCCGAAACACTTCAGATGTTTGACAATCATGACGAACGGATATGGTATCAGGCAGTGCGTATGGAACGACCTCTGACGGACATCCGGGAAATACCGCTTCCGGAAGGGTATGCGTTCCGGAATTATGTGCCGGGAGACCGGGAGGTCTGGATCGGGATTGAACTGAGCGCCAGGGAATTCAGAACACGGGAGGAAGGCCTGGACGCCTGGAACCGATATTTTGCTGCAGAAGAGGAAAGCCTCAGGGAACGTATGTTCTTTGTGACGGACAGGCACGGTCAGTGCGTGGCCACCGCATCGGCATACTTTGATATCGAAAAGGGCGATGACGGGCATACCGGCTGGCTGCACTGGGTGGCAGTGCGCCGCGCAAGCCAGGGCCTGGGGCTGGCAAAGCCGCTGGTGACCCGTGTACTGGCGAGGATGCGCGAGCTCGGGTATGAAAAGGCCGTTGTTCCGACACAGACGACCACATGGCTGGCGTGCAAGCTGTACATGGACCTTGGGTTCCGGCCCACGGAAGAGAGCCTGAAGACTGCTGAAGCCGGATGGCGGATTATCCGGAGACTGACGGGACATCCCGCCCTGGAGGGCATTGAGTGCGCGTCCGAGGAAGAAGTGCTGAACGGCCCGCAGAAAGCCGGTGCTGGGGACGGGGATAACGGGGTTACCCTGCACAGGGTGCAGTACTATGAAACCGATATGATGGGGATCGTGCACCATGCCAATTATCTCCACTGGATGGAGGAAGCCAGGATTCAGTTCATGGACGCCATGGGATTTCCCTATGCGGATATGGAGAAAAAAGGGGTTGTATCGCCTGTCCGTGCCGTTTCCTGCAGATACATGGAAGCCTGTACGTTCTCCGATGAGATTGAGATCCGGACCTGGCCGGAAGCGTTCAATGGGGTTGTGCTTACCATGCGCTATGAAATGCGCAGGCGCGGACAGGAAAAACCCGTTTGTACCGCAACGTCGGAGCATGTCTTTCTCAACCGCAGCGGCGGATTTATCCGCATGAAAAGGGACATGCCGGAATTTGTGACGGCCATGGAAAAGGCGATCCGGGAGCATGAAAAAAAGTGACAGTCTGAACCAGGACATGCCGAAATAACGCATGCAGGGCCCGGCGGGGCAGCGACAGACCGGCCGGACTGATCTGACCGGACCATGCGGGCAGATCAGTCTTTCGTGGTATACGGAGGCAAACAGGAGGCGCGGGGATATGGGATATGTGTATCTGATGATGGTGGCGCTGTTTTTCAGTTTTGGAGGCACCTGCGTCAAACTGATCCGGCCGTTTTTTACACCGTCCATGATCACGTTCATGCGGTTTTTTGTCGGGGTGCTGTGGCTTCTTGGGCTCAAGGCCGTTCGCCGGCAGCACTTCCGCGCCGATTTCCGGGCATCCCTGCGGCGGCACTGGAAATGGCTGGTATTCGGTGCTGCGGCTAAGTTCCTTGCCTATACGACGGAGAATACAGCACTTTCCATCGGTGTTTCCTACGGCAATATCCTGACGCAGCCGGTTCAGATGGTGCTGCTTACCGTGCTGGGCGTGGCTGTGCTTCATGAAGCCATGAATGCGATGAAATGGACGGGCGTATGCTTCTGTGTGGCAGGCATTCTCATGATTTCCTGGAATGGCATGCCGCTTGGGGAAATGCTGTCGGGCGACCTGAAACTGACGCTTCTGTATGTGATCTCCGGTATTTGTGCGGGTCTGTTTGTGTTTGCCCAGAAGAAAGTCGCGGACGATTTTGGTATTCTCGACAGCAATCTTTTCATGTTCTCGGTTGCCGCAGTGCTTGCGTTTGCCGTTCCACTGGGGGAAGGCAGTGTTCTGCCTTCTTCCGTCCCGGATTTCCGGTGCGTGGCGGCAATCCTGTGGTTTGGATTTGTCACGGGCATCGGATTCTATCTCAATGCCAAGGCCATTCCCCTGGTACCATTTCAGATGGTTGCACTGCTTCAGAGCACGATGGTGTTCTTCTCCCTGGCCTGGGGCATTCTGTTTTTCCATGAAGCGGTCAGCATATGGATTATCGGGGGTACGCTGCTGTTTGTTGCCGGGATTGTATGCATGCAGCGTCCCGGGAAGCGGCAGCTCCCGGAGGCGCGCTGAAAGAAAAACAGAAGCAGCACAATGCAAAAGGAGAACAGGCAGATCATCGGCATCTGCCTGTTCTCCTTTCCGGTGGTGCATGTTGTGAAAAGCGCGTCAGTTCTTCCGGTAGGAAGAGAGGGCCTGGCCTGCAGGAAGGAGCTGTCCGTCCATGATGGCGCGCTCGCGGAGCAGAATACGCAGAGCCGTTACGATGGCCTGTTCGCGGGTTGCCATGCTCTGAGGCTCGAACCGGTTGCCGGAGACCGGATCCATGAGGCCGGCGAAGGACATAAACCCGATACTGTCCCGACAGGACGCGCTGATGCCCGAGTCATCGTCAAAATGCCCGAACACCGCATAGGGCAGGAAAAAGCTGCCTATATTATTCAGTGTGCAGCCGTCAAACTCGCAGGCACGGATGACATTGCAGTACATGGCGGCCATGATTTCACGGCTGAAGGCACGGTCAGGACCGAACAGATCCGCCTGGACCGGCATCAGAAATCCGAGACCGTATGCCTTGTTGATCTCGATCTCAAGGGAATGGCCATGCACCCCTGCATACGGGGCGGGAACCGGGATTTCCTGGGTCTGCCAGATTTCTTCAAACAGACGGACAGAAAGCGCAGAGAATTCTGCAAAGGTAATATTCTGCGTCAGATCACTTCCCTGAAGACACCCGGGTATCAGGCCGTGGGCGTCGGCGGTATAGATGGCTTCGCTGGCCCAGCGGGAAGCTGCCTGGAGATTCAGCTCACCAGCAGACCAGACCTGCCACGCTCCGTTGTTGCCGTATCTCCACCAGCCCTGGAAGCCCTGACCGTCCGGGTACAGGGCAAACACAATCTGCCCGGCATCATTGGGCGGGAGATAGGTTGGAGCTTCATACCAGTATCCCCAGAGCATGCCGTTTTCAATGGTTCCGTCCAGACGGCCGCTGTCCCATTCGGGATAATTGCCGGTCACGCTGCTGCCGGACTGAATAAGGGAAAGGGTTTTATAGTTGGTTGCATAGGTGCCTGTCCAGGAACGGTATCCCGGCAGGTACTCCAGAAGGTCCCAGTCAAAATCGTTTCGGGTGGGATACTGGACGGTACTGTCTGAGGGTCTGCTGCCGGCCACCGAGAAGGGGATGCGGAGACCGTCTGCAAGGTTGGCTTCGGTGGCCTGGCTGGCGGGAAAGAACCGGACTTCATAACTGCCCGGCTCCGCAGGCACGTCCAGCCACAGGGAGCCGCTGTCAGGCGTCACATATTTCCAGTCCATGTAACTGGAGGCCGGAGCGCCTGAGCGGGCAACGGCAATCCAGGCTTCACGCTGGGTGGCTGATGCGGATATGCCGCTGTAGGATACCTGCATATACTGTCCCGGAAGATAGGCTGTACGGTCAAGGGTGATACTGCCTGCGGACTTTCCATAGGATATGGTGAAGGGAACGGTTTTCTCCCGGACAAGGTTTTCATCGGTGGCGGCGTTCGCTTTATAGAATCGGACTTCATAGGAACCGGGCGTGCCGGGAAGCTGAAGGAATGCATGGCTGCTTCCATAGGGAAGATACGTCCATTCCAGATAGGAACCGGCAGGGGTTCCCGGGACGGCTGTGGCAATCCAGCATTGTCCGGCGGATTCGTCGGCTGTCACTCCGGAACAGTACACATCAAGCGTGTCGCCTGGGAAAAAACTGGAACCGTTCAGTTCCATATGTTCCAGAGCACAGGCGCAGGAACAGAGCAGACAGAACATGAGGGTGAGAACAGTACTTCGCAAAATCTGCCGGCTTCTTATCATGTTGGTTTCCTCCTGCTGTATCAGCTTGTTTTTTGCAATAGCGGTCATCTGGTGGTAACATGGATTCATGGTCATCAGCAAGGAATTCCGGGTTTTGCATGGAATTATGGATGATGCAGGCGTGAGCGCCAGGCGCCGGGGCTGAATGGAAAAGACTGTGCGGGTGCACAGCCTGATTTTGCCGGGCAGGGAATCGGAAAACGATGGAGACTGACTCAGATGAGCCGGAGCGTCTGTCCGGGCGCAAGCACATGCCTTTTGTCATGATCGAGAAGATAAAGCTTTGAAGCGGTGGGATTGAACACGACGGAACCGTCTGCGGAGAATCTGGTCTGGCGCGTCGCCTGCACATACTCGCAGATTTCGCCGTTGGTGGCATACCAGATGTCATTGTGAGCACTCAGGCGGTGGCAGAGGATTTCCATCTGATCCCAGTTGTCGTGTTCCTCAAATTCATAGCTGTGTCCCCAGATATAGAAAAGACTCATCTGATCTTCCTGTGCGGTGAGAAACTGTTCGGCCAGCTCAAGTGCTTTGGGGTCATCATGATGACAGGTGGGATTCCAGAGCAGGAAATTCTTCGGGATATCGAACCGGCGGGTGCTCTGTACGGTCCGGGCGTAACGTATGCCGCAGCTTTCGGCAAGCCCGGCAGTGCGGGCATCACAGGTTCCGTACGGATAGGCCATGCCTGTGATCAGCGGGCGGGAAAACTGCTTTTCCAGGTTCATGCGGTCCAGGAACAGTTCCCGGATTATTTCCGAATCGGGCAGATCGGGCAGGGAAGCATGGGTTACGCAGTGCGTGGCGATTTCATAGGAAGAAGCGTCATAGACTTCACGTGCCTGCTTCAGTGTCATGCGGCGGTGGACCTGTCCCTGCGGATACACAGTGCCCTCACTTGCCCACAGGCCGGAATTCAGATTGAAGGTCGCAGCAAAGTGGTAACGGGTAAAAATGTCCATGAGACGTATATCCTGTTCAACACCATCGTCATAGGAGAAGGTGAGCGCCCGTGGACGGAACCCCGGAAACAGAAACTTCATGGAAAGCCCTCCCGCACGTTGTGATACCTGCATTGTAATCAAACAAAAGGGGAGAATCAAGGATGCCTCTCTGCGGAGTTGGCAACATGTACAAAAAAAAAGATGAAACATTGTGAAATGTGACCATTTTCACCAAGGGTGAATATGAGTATACTTCCAGTAAACCAAGAAGCCCAGAGAAATGGGCCGAAATTACAGGAGGAATGCAACATGGCAAGCGTATCTCTCAAGCACATTTACAAGATCTATCAGGGCGGCGTCACTGCTGTTAGCGACTTCTGCCTGGACATCGAAGACAAGGAATTCATCGTTCTGGTCGGACCTTCTGGCTGCGGTAAGTCCACCACCCTGCGCATGGTTGCCGGTCTGGAAGAAATCTCCGACGGCGAACTGTACATCGGCGACCGTCTGATGAACGACGTGGCTCCCAAGGACCGCGATATCGCCATGGTGTTCCAGAACTACGCTCTGTATCCTCACATGACCGTGTTCGATAACATGGCTTTCGGTCTGAAGCTGCGCAAGACCCCCAAGGATGAGATCAAGCGCCGCGTGGAAGAAGCCGCCAAGATCCTCGACATCGCTCACCTGCTCAACCGTAAGCCGAAGGCTCTGTCCGGTGGTCAGCGTCAGCGTGTTAGCCCAAGGTCTTCCTGTTCGACGAACCTCTGTCCAACCTGGACGCCAAGCTGCGCGTTGCCATGAGAACTGAGATCACCAAGCTCCATCAGCGCCTGCAGACCACCTTCATCTATGTTACTCATGACCAGACCGAAGCTATGACCATGGCCAGCCGTATCGTGGTTATGAAGGACGGCGTTGTGCAGCAGGTGGATACTCCTCAGAACCTGTATGACTTCCCTGGCAATGAGTTCGTTGCTGGCTTCATCGGCAGCCCTCAGATGAACTTCTTCAACGTCAAGCTGAGCAAGGAAGGCCAGGACGTGGTTGCTACCTTCGGCGACAACAAGATCGTTGTGCCCGCCAGCAAGGTTGCCAAGTTCAATGACGAGAGCGTTATCGGCAAGGAAGTCGTCATGGGTATCCGTCCCGAGAACATCGGTGATGGCGCCGCCATGCTCGAGACCTATGCGAATGCTACTATCAATGTGAACGTGGAAGTCACCGAGCAGATGGGTTCTGAAACCTACCTGTATCTGACCACCACCGGCAAGGAAGGCAACATCATCGCCCGCGTTGATCCTCGCACCACCAGCCGTGCCGGCGACAAGATCCGCGTTGCTTTCGATGTCAACCACCTGCATTTCTTCGACAAGGACACCGAGAAGACCCTGCTCAATCGGTAATTCACGGTTTCCGGAAAATGCTTTTCGCCGGGATCCCGTTACGGGATCCCGGTTTTTTTCTGTTTGAGGGTCCATATAGTTCAGGGAAGATGACTGGCATGAGAGCAGGAAACTCCAGGGCCCACAGGAAGGAATGACATCATTCTGCTTTGCCTGAGCGCAGATGTTTTACAGTTTGTACATGATTCAGAAACAATGAAGCATTTCCACATGTAAAGAGATGTGGTATACTTCAACCTGCCTATAAGTCTTGCCGAAAGGAGAAACAGCATGAATCGCCGCTCGGACATTATTCAGCGTGATCTGGAAAGGCTGAAAACAGGCGTGGATATACGCCGGGAAGATGAAATTCCGGCAGAATGGAACATAACGTCTGCGGAACTGTCCCGGATTTCTTCGGCTGATGTTTTAGAAATCAGCGGAAGAAAGTATCTGCGGGCAAAGGGTACCGGGCGTATATTCAGCTGCGACGCATCACTGCCGGGGGGAGAATCACTGCTGCGCATGACCGCGCTGATCCTTTCAAATGCAGGGGCAGGGGCGGAGCGGATTGAAGATATATGGAAGGGCATTCTGGAAGGCGAATACGGGGATGCTGAAGCGGGACAGGCATTGAAAAAGCACGGTGTTTCGCTGAATGTTCCCAAACAGGTTCTGGTCATGAAGCTTATGGTCCCTGCCGGAACGGCCTGTGATCAGCTTGAGGAGCTGATTCCGCTTCAGGATGGGGATGTGCTGATAGACGTCAGCAAATATGAAGCAGTTCTGGTCCGTACCGCTCAGGAAGACGAAGAAGAGCTGCTTCAGTATGCGGAAGCGCTTCAGGATACGGTTATGACAGAAACAGGTCTGAACATGGACATGGGTATCGGAATGCGGGTATCCGGGATTCTGGATGTGAGAAAGAGCTATCAGCAGGCGCTTGAAGCATTGGAACTGGGAAGCCGGTTCACGAAAAAGCATGGTGTGTTTGCGTATCGGAATCTGTCATTTGAAAGGTTCCTGGCCACCATTCCGAGGGAAACGGCTGAATCTTACCTTTCAGAAATGCTCAGCA
>CACYNZ010000112.1 GCA_902775835.1 uncultured Eubacteriales bacterium
ATAGGCCACCATGGAGGCCCTCTTTTCCGAACCATGCATGGACTTCAGGTATGACGCCATGGCCGCAAACGCGTCCCGGCCGTAATAATCATCCGCGTTGATGACGGCGAAGGGCTCATGAATCTCATCCGCCGCGCTCAGCACCGCGTGAACCGTACCGTAGGGCTTGGTGCGCTCAGAAGGCGGAACAAAGCCTTCAGGAAGACTGTCATATTCCTGGAACGCATAGCAGACATTCACCTGCCCGTTCACCCGCCGGCCGACGGTCTCCCGGAACGTCTCATACATATGCCGGCGGATGACAAACACCACCTTGTCAAACCCCGCCTGCACCGCATCATGAATGGAATACTCCATCAGTGTCTCCCCGTGAGGGCCGATGGCATCTGTCTGCTTGTCTCCGCCATACCGGGACCCCAGTCCCGCAGCCATCACCAGAAGCGTCACGTGACTCATGCGTCCTTCTCTCCTTTTTCCTCTTCTTCCTCAGGTTCCGCGGGCACAGCAAACCCCTCCGTGCTGTCCTTGCGGAAGAGAACCGTGGGCGTCCTGAGGATCAGCCGCAGATCATTCCAGAGCGAAAAGTTTTCAATATACATCAGATCCAGCATAAGCTTGTCTTCCGGCGTCGTATTGTACTTGCCCTCAATCTGAGCATATCCGGTAAGTCCTGCCTTTACCTTTTCCCGGTATACAAACGTGGGAAGATCGCTCTTGTATTTCTGCACATTGTCCAGCATTTCAGGCCGCGGTCCCACGAACGTCATGTCGCCGATAAAGATATTCCACAGCTGCGGCCACTCATCGATCCGCCATCTGCGCAGGAAACGTCCGATCCGCGTTACGCGGTCATCATCCACCGAGGTGGATTTCATGGGGCCTTCATGCTCTTCCACCTTCATGGTCCGGAACTTGTTGATGGTGAATTTCCGTCCGCGCACCGTAACACGGGTCTGCTTGAAAAGAGCAGGGCCGCCGTCCTCCAGGTGCACAAGCAGTGCCACCAGTCCGATGACCGGCGACAGAATGATCAGAAGCAGCGCCGAGAAGGATATATCCATCAGACGCTTTGCGATCCTCTGCCAGAGCGTCATCTTGTGATAGTCCATTTCCAGGAAGGCGGCATCATCCACCACCACCTGCTGGGCGCTGGAAAGCATGATATCCTGAAGCTGCGCCTTGCACAGCACGTCACGGTGCATGTCATAGCACATCCGGAGAAGGTGCATGCTTTCCCCTTCCGGAACGGATGCCACAAAAACAACCTCTGCCTTTTCGATCCGGCGCCGTATATCCCGGTCATTCCAGAGCACAGCGTCCGCCACTCTCCACTGAAGCCGGAAATGCATGAGCTTTTCCTCAATCGCCCGGCGTTCTTCCATGGAGCCCAGCACAATCAGACAGCGCTTGGGCGGGTAAATGGTAAAATACCGGTGATTTCCGAAGCGCACCACCAGGACCAGGAATACTGCCTGCAAAAGAAAAGCCAGCACCAGATACTTGAAGTCCGGATTGACAAAAAACCGGAAGGAAGAACGGTTGTTGGCATTGACGTTCATGATCTGCAGCTGACCATAGGTCACCAGGTCCACAAAGAAAGTCCCCAGCGTCATGTTCGTAATGATGGGTTTGCTCTTCTTCCTGCCGATCTCGTATCCGCCGTATATGTTGGACATGGCAAGGCTCATTACGATCCAGGTGATCACATACGTGCCTGTCGTTCTGGAAAGATTGCCCAGGGACCAGTTGTTGATGCGCATCAGAAAATATAAAATGAGAAACAGGCCCAGATATGTCATCGCTTTAAGAACACCGACGATCAGATCACCTTTGTGATATCTGATGCGGCGTACCAGCCTTCCCATCCCGGGGCCTCCCTTCTGTGCATACTCAAACAATCCGCATCATAACACCTGCTATCAGGAGTGTCAAGAAAGCTGCTCCCGACGCGTGTATTCAGGCGCTTGACATCCCCGTATCTTCCGAATATAAAATGAAGTCAGTTTCATGACTCATGACCGGAGGTGCTCCATGGACGCTCTTCAGACCGTTTACCGCCCGCTCCGCCGGCGCAGGCACCCGCTTGACTCCGGCTATATTCTTGCACCTATGTGCGTACTGGCTGCCATGCTGGTCATAGCGGCCTTCACCGGCTACTGGCCCTGGACGCGCAACCCGTACAATTCCTATGCCCTCCAGGCTGCGTCCTGGCTGCAGGGACGTCTGGATCTCGGCCAGGACTATCCCTGGCTGGAGCTCGCCATCGTGGACGGCCGCTATTTTGTATCCTTCCCGCCGTTTCCTTCCCTTGTGCTTCTTCCCTTTGTCCTTATCTTCGGCACGGATACACCGGATACACTCATCTGCTGGCTTGTCACGCTGGCCGGCGTGGTCCAGGCCATGCGCATCTGGAAGCACCTGTACGGCAGCAGCACCGGCGCATTTATCTACGTGCTCATGCTGTTCCTCTCCAGCGGCTATCTCTTCATCGCCCAGGCAGGCTGGGTATGGTTCATGGCACAGACATTCTGCTTCACGCTGTCCCTGTCTTCCATTCTGTACATGCTCAAGGGCCGCCGCGGCCTTTCCCTGACCCTCTGGGCGTTCGCAGTGGGCTGTCGGCCCCTGATCGCCCTGTTTCTCCCGGTGCTTGTCATTCTCATGCGGCGCCGGAGCAGCACGCAGTCCTGGACGGTTTTTCTGAAAAAGACATGGACGAGCTGGATCGGCGTGTGCATCACCGCCGCCTTCTACATGACCCTCAATTATCTGCGCTTCCACAACCCGCTTGAGTTCGGGCACAATTATCTGCCTGAATTCCAGACCTACGGAAAGCAGTTCTCCCTGTCCTATGTCCCGGAACATCTGAAGCTCCTGCTGCGCCTTCCCGAAGCCGGTGAAGACGGAGTCCTTCGTTTTGATCATCAGGAAACCTATCTGCTGTTTCTCATTAATCCCATGTATATCACCTATCTCGTATCCATTCCCGTTTCCATTGTGGAGCGGTACCGCTGCGATCCCGTCATGATGCTCACCGTATCCGGTCTTGCAGTCCTGCATCTTTTTGTCACCTGCATGCACCGCACCCTCGGCGGCTTCCAGTTCGGCAACCGCTATCTGCTCGACGCGCTTCCCTTTCTGTTCCTCGGCATCCTGCTGTGGAAAAGCGACCGCCGGCAGTTTGACGAGTGCCAGCTGCCCCTGCTCGTGCTCGGCGCCGGATTGAATATTCTGGGAACCGTCTTTACGTACCTTTCCCACTGATTCCGCAATTGACAGCCTTTTCCTCCGCATTATAATGAAAGGGTCACGGAGGTTTTTGCCCATGAAGAAGGAAATCAAGCTTGCCCTGCATTATATCAGGCGCTACTGGTGGTTCTATGCGGTCGGCATCCTGAGCCTGACGCTGGTGGATGTGCTCAATGTATTCATTCCCCAGCTCACCGGTGCCATCACGGACGGATTGAGCAGCCAGAGCCTGCAGATGCCCGGCATCCGTTCCCTCGCTCTGCAGATTCTGCTCTACGGCGCCCTTATCGCCCTGGGGCGATTCGGCTGGCGTTTTTTTCTGTTCGGTTCCTCGCGGAAGATCGAACGCGATCTCCGGAATGATATGTTCGGACACCTGGAAAGCCTCAGCCAGCGCTATTACAACGAGCACAAGACAGGCGACCTGATGGCGCACTTCACCAATGACCTTCAGGCCGTGCGCGAGCTCCTCGGCATGACCATCATTACCACCTTTGATGCAAGTGTCATGCTGATCATGGTCCTTGCCCGGATGATCATGTACGTATCCCTGAAACTCACGGTGGTGGCCGTTGTCCCCATGCTGCTGATCATCGTCGGGGACATCTTTTTCGGGAAGGCCATGCACAGACGGTTCCTTGCCCGCCAGGAAGCTTTCTCAAACCTTACCGACCATGTGCAGGAAACCATCAGCGGCATCCGCGTCATCAAGGCCTTCGTCCAGGAAAGGAAGGAACTGGCTGAATTTGCGCGGCACAATCAGAATAATAAGGAAAAGAATCTTGCGGTGGTCCGCCTGGTGGCGCTGGCCATGCCGCTTCTTGATCTGATTATCGGCCTGTCCACGCTGATCACCCTGCTCTACGGCGGGTATCTCACCATTTACGGCGACATCACCGTCGGCCAGTTTGTCGCCTTCAACATGTATGTGGGCATGCTGGTATGGCCCATGATTGCCGTGGGCGAATGCGTCTCCTCGATTTCACGCGGCATGGCTTCCATGCGGCGCATCCGGATCATTCTCAGCGAGAAACCGGATATCGTGGATGAAGGGGATCCTTCCATCACGGAGCTGGAGGGGCGCATTGACCTGAACCATCTCACTTTCTCCTATCCCGGAACCGGCGTGCCCGTGCTCAGGGACATCAGCCTGCATGTGGACGCCGGGGAAACCCTTGCTGTCATCGGACGCACAGGCAGTGGAAAAACCACGCTGGTCTCCCTCATTGAAAGGCTGTATGACACAAAGAGTCCGGACATGGTATGCATAGACGGACATCCGCTGCGCACCATTCCGCTCAGCACGCTTCACCGTGCCATTTCCTATGTGCCCCAGGACCAGTTTCTGTTTTCGGACACCGTCCACGGAAATATCGCCTTCGGCGTTGATGCCTGTACCCGGGAGGACGTCATCCGGGCTGCCAAAATGGCCTGCATCCACGACAACATCATGGAGTTTCCCAAAAACTACGACACACTGGTGGGTGAACGCGGCGTCACCATCTCCGGCGGCCAGAAACAGCGCACTGCCATCGCCCGTGCGCTGATGAAGGAGTCCCCTATTCTGATTCTGGACGATGCCCTCTCCGCCGTGGATACGGATACAGAGGAGCAGATCCTGCATAATCTGCGTGAAAACCGCAGGGGCCGTACCACCATCATCATTGCCCACAGAATTTCCACCATTCAGCACGCGGATCACATTCTGGTGCTGGAAGACGGAAGCAGGGCGGAATACGGCACCCATGATGAACTGATGGCACTCAACGGCATCTACCGCTCCATCTGGGAGCGCCAGCAGCTGGAAAAGCAGCGGCACGAGGAAGGAGATGAAGCGCATGTCTGACAGCGGAAAGCATCCTGTGTCCCTCATCTCCCGCATCCGCGCATGCTTTGCCGGCCTGCGCCGCCTCCTGAGCGTGACCACGGGAGAAGGCAGCGAGGATGTGCATTATGAAGGCAGCGCCATACGGCGCCTCATCGCCTATCTGAAGCCGCACCGCAAGCCTCTTGTCATCTGTCTGTTCCTTGTCATCGGAATCACGGTGCTCGACCTGTACCGTCCCATGCTGATCGGCAACGCCATTGACGCATACATTACCGGGGATTATGCCCCGGGCGAAATGGCCGGTGAGCGCTTTGCCGGCGTGCTCCGGGCAACCGGTGTTTATGCCCTGGTGCTCATCGCCCTGTTCATCGGTCACCGGTTCCAGTACCTTCTGATGCAGAAAACCGGTCAGGAGATCATCTACGGCATCCGTCAGGACCTGTTCCAGCATGTGGAATCCCTCACCATGCGCTTTTTTGACATTACCCCTGTGGGGAAAATCGTGACCCGGCTGACCAATGACGTGGAAAGCATCAATGACGTGTTTGCCAATATCCTGGTCCGTCTTTTCCAGAACTCCATCAAGATTATCGGCCTTGCCGTGATCATGCTGTTCCTTAACCCGCGCATGGCGCTTCTCAGCTTCATTCTGGTGCCCCTGGTGGCGTTCCTGACCTGGCTTTCCCGCACACTGAGCCGGAAGGCGTATCAGGTCACGCGCACGCGCCTGACCGCCCTGAACACCTATCTTTCAGAACATCTTTCCGGTATGCGCATCATTCAGCTCTTCGGACAGGAAAAGCGCAAGTTTGAGGAATTCCGTCAGAACAATGAAAGCCTGTACCGTGCGGGCTGGCGGGAAATGATGATCAACGCCACCTTCCGGCCCTTCATCTATTTCCTCTCCATTCTCGCCCTGTTCATCGTCATTGTCAGCGGTTCTTCCGCTGTTCTGGGCGGCACCATTTCCCTGGGCACGCTGTTCATCTTTGTGGAGTATATCCAGTCGTTCTTCCAGCCCATTCAGGAGCTCGCGGAGCAGTTCTCCACGCTTCAGAACGCCATTGCCAGTGCGGAGAAGATCTTTACGCTGCTGGATGAAAAGCCGCTCATCAAAGATCCGGAAAACCCGGTCAGGCCCTCTGAAATCCGCGGACGCATCGAGTTCGATCATGTATGGTTCGCCTATCAGAACGAAGACTGGGTACTCCGGGACGTCTCCTTTGTCATCGAGCCCGGCCAGAATGTGGCCTTTGTCGGCGCCACAGGCGCGGGAAAGAGTTCCATTCTCAATCTCATCGGCCGGTATTACGACATCCAGAAGGGCAGCATCCGGATTGACGGCACGGACATCCGGGATATGAGCCGGGAGCAGATCCGTGCTTCCATCGGCCAGGTCCAGCAGGATGTGTTCATCTTTACCGGAGACATCCTGTCCAATATCCGGCTTCTCAACACCGACATCACCGATGCCCAGGCAGAGGAAGCCGCCCGGGAAGTGAATGCTGCGCGGTTCATCGAACGTCTGCCGCTCCGCTACCATCAGCCTGTCACGGAACGCGGAGCCACCTTCTCCGCCGGTCAGCGCCAGCTGCTCTCCTTTGCGAGAACCCTGGCCTTCGATCCCACCATCCTGATTCTGGACGAGGCCACTGCAAATATTGATACGGAAACGGAGCAGTGGATCCAGGAAGCGGTGGAAACCCTGATGAAGGGCCGGACCACCATCATGGTGGCCCACCGTCTCTCCACCATTCAGCATGCCGACCGCATCATTGTCATGCACCACGGCAAGATCCGTGAAACCGGCACGCATCAGGAACTTCTGGAGCACAACGGCATTTACAAGAAACTGTATCAGCTTCAGCTCGCCTGATCCTGTCAGAGCGCAGCTGTACAGACAGGCCCGCACCTCCCATCACACTTACAGAAAGGAGTGAGTCTATGGATGAGATCACCATCCGCCGCGCCCGTAACGGGGATCCACAGGCCTTTGAAGCGCTTGCCACACCCTGTGAACGTATGGTCTGGAGCGTCTGCTGGAAAATGATGCAGCAGCGCGAGGACGCCGAAGACGCCGCGCAGGAAACCATGCTCAAGGCCTACCAGTCCATCGCATCCTGGCGCGGTGATGCTTCATTCAGCACCTGGATTTATCATATTGCGATCACCACCTGCATGGATGCTCTGAGAAAACGGAAAGTCCGTGCTTCCTCCTCGCTGGACCACCTGAAGGATGAGGGGTTCGATCCCCCTTCCGGCCAGATGCAGCCCTCCGAGGAGGTGGAGAAAAAGGCTGAAAAAGAGCAGCTTCAGCAGGCGCTGGACAGCCTTGATCCGGACCAGCGCACGGCTCTGACCCTGTACGCCATGGAAGGCAAGGATTATGAAACCATATCCCGCCTCATGGATGTTTCCCCAGTCACCGTCAAGAGCCGCATCCACAGAGCCCGAAAAAAAATTCTTTCCGAACTTGGACCTTTCCGGGAACTTTCTTCCTCTTCCCGCGTCAGTCATTCACGAAAGGGGGACGCAGATGAATAACGAATATGACGTCCTTCTGGAAAAATTCCTGGAGGGCTCCCTGACAGAATCCGAACGCAGCGCCATGGAGAAAATGGAGCAGGAAGATCCTGAGCTTGCCGAACTCCGGCAGGCGCATGAGCTACTCCAGGATGAACTTCAGTCGCTGGGTGCGGATGTTCCCGAAATGCCTTCGGACTTTCATGCCGCATGGACAGCGAAGATTGAGGAGGAAGCATCCATGCAGGAAACGAAAAAGCCCGGTTTTCCCCGTATCGCCCGTATTCTTTCCCTTGCCGCCGCACTGGTTGTGCTGGTGGGCGGAACCATCCTGGCGCGGGACGCGCTCCCGCCCCGTTCCATCACCTCAGTCTCAGATGATGATATCTCCGGCACCCTGGCCTATAAAAGCTCGGCCCCGGAGACGGCCGCGTTCGGACTTTCCGCAGCCAGCCTGGATAATGGCGTCTGGGCAGCTGAGGAAACTGCCGCCATGGACTATGACGCGGATGAGGCCTATGAGTCCGGGGCTGACACATCCAATGACCCGGTCTCTGACCAGAAGATCATCCGCACCGGCTCGATTACCCTTTCCACCACAGAGTTTGACCGGACCATGTCTGAGCTTCGGGAGCGCATCTCGCGTCTTGACGGAACCATTACATGGAGCTCCATCAGCACCGGATACAACGGTCTGCACTCCGCGACGCTCACCATCCGCATTCCCTCGGAAAACTTCGATGCCTTCTACGCCGATATCCCTGCCTCCGGAACGGTGACCAGCCAGAGCCAGCAGGTGGACGACGTGACAGAATCCTATCGCGACAGGGAAGCAAGACTGGCTACCCAGAAAGCACTTCTTGCCCGTCTCCACGAGCTCATGGGGCAGGCAGGAAGCCTGGGGGATCTGCTCGAGCTCGAATCCCAGATCGCGGACACGCAGTATCAGATTGACACGCTGACCGCATCCCTTGCCAAAACCGATCAGCAGGTGATCTATTCCACAGTTTCCGTGTACGTCAATGAGGAAAAGCCCAGGGACACCATTTCCCGCACCACGCTTTCCTTCGGCGAGCGCATATCCCGCGCTCTGTCAGCGGGACTTACCGGGTTTGTCGAATTCATGGAGGATCTCGTCCTGTTCCTCCTCGCCGCCCTTCCCTATCTGATCCTGCTGGCTGTCCTGGCCGCTGTCGTTTTCGTCATCATCAGGCGCAGACGCAGGAAGCACTCATGATCCTCCAAGCGGATGTCCCCGGACATCCGCTTTTCATTGTCCGCATTTGTTGTGCTTACCTGAAAAAAGCGATACAATACCCGGAGTTCAACATGGAGGTGTCCTATGGCTCTGAAGGAAAAAGCGCTCCGGCGCCTGAGCGACAAGTTCCACGCCCGCTCCATTCCCTTCGCACTGGGCGGTGAGTATATGATGCATCAGCGCGGTCTCCTGACCGAATGGCATCAGTTCGATGTGTACGTATCCAGGGCATTCTGGGATCAGGCATCCGCCCTGCTTTCAAGACTCGGCATGAAAAGCAGCGAACACACAGAGGAAAGCTGGTGTGAAGGCTGCTTCCACTTTGACGGTGCCGACATCACCCTGCACGCCGGGCTTCCTTCCGCAGGCGGCATTTCACTGGAAATCCCCGATTCCGGTCTGGAGGAGACAGATGTATTCGGTTCCGCGGTTCCCCTGATGCCGCTGGCTGACTGGTATGCCATCTGCCTGATCACGAAGGACAGCCGGAATCTGGCTGTGCTCGGCGGCAGCTGTCCGGATACGGCACAGCTCGCATGCATCAGGGGCGCCGCATCCGTTTCAGACCTTAAGAATATCTGATCCCTTGGATCAAAGAGGAGGAAACTTCATATGTCCAGACTTGGAGATCTGCTCCGCACTGAGCGTCTTCGCCAGAAAATGACCCCGAAGCAGGTGGCCAGAAAATGCGGGGTCAGCGAGAGCTATATCATTGCCGTGGAAAACGGCACCCGCATCATTCAGGACGAACAGGCCCGGCGTATTCTCAAGAAAATCGGTCTCACCCAGCAGACCGAAGCAGACTTTTCCCTGGATGATATTGCTGCCACGGTGGATCTTGCCCAGGTTCAGCCCACCATGGCCAAGACCATCCAGAAAAAGGCCGAACCCCGTCCCAGGGAAGCCGAAAAGGTCGCGTCCACGGAACCCGATGCTTCTTCAGAGGGCGTAACCGGCAGCGTATGGCTGGATGCGCTTCAAAGCGTACTGAAGAATGTCCCGGTCATGAACGCTGTGCTCAAGCCGGTGGACCATCGTCTGCTGCCCATTCTGCAGGGCCGGATTGAAGGTGCCGCGCCCGAAAAGGTGTTCTACTTTCTGGTGCCGGATGATTCCATGCGCGGCTTCCGGATTCACAGCGGCGATCTCGCCCTGATTGTGCCGGCCCAGAGTCCCATTGACGGGGCCATCATGCTGGTGGAATACCAGACGCACCGCAGTCTGCGCAAGATCCGCAAGCAGGATGCAGCCACCGTGCTTCTGCAGAGCTTTGACCGGGAATACGACGCCGTTGCGCTTCCCGTTCATGAAGTCGCCTTCCTTGGCAGAGCCGCGAAAATCGAATTCGAGCTTCCGTAATACCGGCTCATAAAAAGCAGGCAGAGAAAGGGAAAAACCTTTTCTCTGCCTGCTTTGTCATTTGCGTATCTCCACCGGATACGCTTCCTCCAGCTTTTCCAGTTCCTGCCCTTCGCCG
>CACYNZ010000113.1 GCA_902775835.1 uncultured Eubacteriales bacterium
TACCTTAACAATGAAGCAGAGGTATTTCCAGGTAAGAATCAGAATACAGCACGTATGTATTACAGGAACGATCCAAGAACCCAAGGCTGGGGGAAAACCAAGGATGTGGATGCAATAGTTTATACCGGGAAACTGACTGTCAGGAAAGCAGATCCTGCACATAATCTGCTGAAGGGAGCTGTCTTTGAGCTTTCAAGACTGAACAATGAAGAATTTGAGATTTTGACTATAATTGATGACAGTGACGGGAACTTGGATGGCAAATTTGAATTTGTCGGAATTGGACCAGGTGTTTACAGACTGCGGGAGACAACAGCGCCAAATGGGTATAATGAACTGCCGGGAGATGTTTTTTTCCAAGTGCGGAAAAATGAGGCCAATTCCGGTGTTTCGATACAGTGTCTGGACAAGAGCGGCACATTGCTCAAAAATCTGAGCAGTGTACAGAATGTTTATATGCCGGAGTTAACGCTGGAACAAGATGGATGGATGATGGAAATCATTAATACGGCAGGAATACAGCTTCCTTCCACTGGTGCGGCAGGAACAGTCCTTATTTATCTGGCAGGTGGGATACTGGTTATATATGCCCTGACGGGATTTGTATTTCAGCGTATTAAACGTCTGGTAATCCATTCCTGAAACGTGCCTGCATCATTCCATTTCAGCGGCTGGATATGCTCAATCCAGCCGCTTTTCAGATGATGGAAATCTATGAGTATACTATTTTGGTGGCATTGTGTAACGGCGTATGGGAATCAGTCAATGACTGGCCGTTTTCTAAATATCCCAGCGAATTCTTGGAGAAATGGATTGCTGATGATAACGACTGCCTTCATTGCGCAACAGTATAAAAATCGCTATAATTGAACTGCTCCGAAAGATGCAAGTGCTTTATGAGGAGGTTACTCAATTGCCAGTTAAACCAGTTTACTATCGCGCTCCACTTAATGGTCTGTCATTGTTTCCGCTTGGCCCTGGACAGGTGAAAACAAATGATCCGACGATTAAGAATATCTATACAATTCTGAAAAAATCGAGTGGTACATGCAGAACCTGGGAAGCTGCTTTTCTACTGGAATGCATGCTTTATGATGATCCTTCGGCAGCCGGAACCGTTGATCTCATCAGGCAGGCCTTTGCTAAGCAGCAAGAAAACGGAGAGTTGAATTGCCCTGTTGCAGACGCTTTGTCCATTACCAGAGCAGCTTTGCGTGTCTATGAGCATACGAATGACCGCGGCATACTGAAACAGGTCTCAGCCTGGTGTGGATGGTGTTATGCACATTGGGATGAGATAATACAGTGCAGGGAGATCAGGGTAAATCCCGGAGAACTGATGGAACTTGCTGTAAAAATGTACCTTTATACTGGCTCAAGCGGTTATCTGCAGATATGTGAAAAGCTGTATGCAGATGCTATGCAATGGAACCGGATTCTGAAGGCTTTTTCACAGCGTCTGCCATTTTCACAGACTATCAAATGGGAAGAACTTGAAACCCATTTGCAGCAGGAGAATGGCACTGAAGGTTATTACGGTGTGCTGCATATGTCTGCACAGGCGGAAAAAATAGCCGATGGTCTCAGAGGTGTTTTGTATAACAGTATATTCAAGGGAGCTCTGGACGACAGCAGCGCTCCTGAGACAGCCTGGAAAAGACTGAAAAAATGGCATGGCATTCCCTGCGGAGGCACTACTGCGGATGATGTCCTGGAAGGTGCTGCACCGTCGTTTTCGACGACAGCTGCCTCTTTGGCTGCATGGGCTGAAGCTTTTTCTGCCTGTTCAACCAGAGAACACTCCGGGTGGGCGATTGATGAACTGGAGTGCCTGATTTACAACGGGTTGAAAGCCTGCATGCAGAGAGAGAATGTGGTGACGGCCTTTAGAGTGAATCAGCTTGATTCTGCAGGTGGCATGCGCGCCTGCTATCATATCGAGAATGATGATCAGGATTATGCGGTTCACAGGCTTGCCAAAGCATGGGCTGCTGTGTATATGCATGCGGTCATGACCACACCGGATGGGTTTTCTGTTCAGCTTTATCTGCCTGGTTCCTACACCCTTGCAGTGCATGAGCAGGCGTGCAGAATCCATATTGACTGTTCAACGGGAGCTTCGCTCCAGATTCAGACAAAAAAGCCTTTCCGTGGAACGATTCGGCTGAGAAAAGCAGAATGGATGAGAAATTTCCGGGTCATGATCAATGGAGAGGAAACCACTTTTGAAACAGAAGCGGAACAATTTGCTGTTTTGAATAGAGAGTGGAACCCCAGCGACCGCATTGACCTTCAGTGGGATCGTGCTGTCTATACTGTGGAGGGGCATCATCACGGAATCGCCGTATTCTGTGGCGCAGATCTGATGAGTTTTCCAGTGAAGGAACATGAAGAATGGAAGTATGGGGCAGCTGGAGAACCGATGATTTCGGATAATCAGGTGGTGCTTCCTGTGAAAGTGATTTCCGACTGGAAGGCTGAAAATGGGATCCCCGAAGATATTCCTGTATTTCCTGTTTCCAGCCATCATGAAGAACAGATACAGTTGGTCAGATTTTCAGAAGCCGGGGAAAGGATTACGGTGTTTCCGCAGTGCAGGAACAAGTGATGGATGTGCGGCTTGCACCACTGGCCGGCGTTTCTGACTGGCCGTTCAGAAAACTGTGTTTTGACCAGCAATGTGACGGTGCTTATACTGAAATGGTCAGCGCACAGGGATATGTTTATGCGGGAAAACAACAGGCAGTCAGAAATCTTCTGATACGGGACAAACATGAAAAGAAGCTGATTGTCCAGATTTTCGGAAAAGAACCGGGAATTATGGGAGAAGCAGCAAAGCGATTATGCGAGACCATGCTGTTTGATGGAATCGATATCAATATGGGCTGCCCTGTCCATAAAGTTGTTTCAAATGGAGAGGGCTGCGGGTTGATGAAAACCCCGATGCTGGCCGGGAAAATTATGAGCGAAGTGGTGAAGCAGTCGTCACTTCCCGTTTCCGTAAAGATGCGGCTTGGATGGGATGCAGATCATATTAACTGCGTGGAAATCGCTAGAATTGCAGAGGATTCTGGCATACGGGAGATAACGGTACATGGCCGCACCAGAACACAGATGTATTCCGGGCATGCTGACTGGACGGAGATAGCCCGGGTTCGTCAAAGTGTTTCCATTGGTGTAATAGCGAACGGTGACATTATCGACGCTGATACGGCCTGTGAATGTATGCGTATTACAGGCGCGGATGGTGTCATGATCGGACGCGGGGCGATGGGAAATCCGTGGATTTTCCGGCAGATCAAAGATCAGCTGGGAGGGCAAGCAGCTTATGTTCCTTCGGCAGAAGAAAAGTATGCAGCAGTAATGGAGCACTACAGACTGATGAAGGAATGGAAAGGGGAACGCATTGCGGTTACTGAAATGCGGAAGCATCTTTCCTGGTATATTCATGGGATGCGTAATTCAGCCCGTATGCGCCAGGTGATCAATAATATGAATGATATGCAGGAGCTGCTGGAAGCATTAAGCCGATTCTTCCGGATGCAGGATGGAGACGAGTTTTGATATCGGCAGACTGCTGTCAGGAATACCGACAAGATTATGGAGGCATCATATGATCCGCAGATTTTTCAGTGTGCTAATCTGTATGGTTTTTCTTGTGACGCTGGCATACGGCGAGGAGACGGGTGAAGAATACACGCTTCCGGTCAAGTTTCAAAAACAGATAGCGCTTGGAAGCGGCCTTAAGGGGATTGCGCAGTTTGCTGTAAGCGGAAGTGAACTTACGGCTGAAATGCTTGAGCCCTTGGATGGCGCTGTATTTAACTGGTCATACATCTCGAAGGAAGATGCTTTGCAGATTGAGGTATCAACGGAAAAAAACGGACAAAGCGGGGCAAAAACCCAGGTTTATGGCAATGGAGAAAAAATCTATATTGGCAGTGATCTGTTTCAGGGAACAGTATATGAATTGAACCTGAAGGGTGATCTCTTAACATCATTGCTTTCTGAAAAGGATAAGAATGTTTCACTTTTCATGCCGCTGCTGAAAGCTGCACAGATGATGGGTGAGAACGAAGCGCTGAAAAACAGGATTGATATACTCGCTGAAAAGATACAGACATGGATGGACGGGTATGCGGTATCTCCGGTATACGGAACAGAAAATGATATTTCTTATGTAAGTATCCGGCATGAGATTCCGGCAGATGCGCTTCGTGAAGAAATGAAACTGCTGGTTCATGAAGTGTTGAATGATACAGAACTTTTGACCGCACTTCGGCAGAACAGCAATGAGGAACAGAAGAGCCTGTATCTCGACAGAAGCTTGGAATGGTATTATGATGCCTGCATCGATCAGATCATCATGGAAAAGGCCGCTGTATATGAGAGAGAAGTAACACTGCAGGGCGAGGAAATTGCCAGCAGATTGGAACTGCCCCTGGCGGATGTGCTTGCTCCCTGGCAGACCTTCGTCATGGAAAAGAACAATGCTGCCATAACATATATCCTGGAAGGTGAAGCTGATTCTGTGGAGCTGAGTGTTCAGGAATATCAGACATCCGATGAAGGTGTGCACCTGAAGGGCACTCTTGGACGCATTGGCTCTGCAGAAACAGACAAAAAAGCCGTTTCGCTCGCATTTGATATCCAATCTCAGGTTACGCTGAGTACAGATGCAGAAGGCGTCCAGCATGAATATCAGACATGGCAGTATACGATTCAGAATGATCGGGATTATTTGGAAAAACATCCGGGAGCAGAGGATAATTATTTCCAGCTTCCTGTGATTCAGGGAACTCTTCAGCTGCATTATTACAGTAAACCGGCCAAACGGGCAGCAACTACCCTTGAACTCAGCTTCAATACAGGAATTGCAGGCGGGAAGCTCCAGGGGGCGGCAAAGATGAGAACAGCATCGCCCTGGGATATTCTTCCCATGGAACCTGAGAATACAGTGCTCATGTCAGAGATGGATATGAGTGAGAGAAGGATTCTTCTTTCCGATCTGTTTTCAAACACGCTGCTGGATCTTCATATGATTGATATGGAAAGTCAGCTTCAGGCAGAACCGATTCAGGTTGAGCAGGTGGTTGCAACTGCAACGGATATTGGAGAATAAAGTACAAAGCAAAGGCGGCAGAGCAAAATCTGCCGCCTTTGTTGAAACTGCATGTGATTCAGGAAAAAAGTCCGCTGAGGCAATGATACATGTCTGCCCCGTTATTGCAGCAGAACAGTCGCAAAAGCGGAAATACCTTCGCCTCTGCCTTCATATCCCATGCCTTCTGTGGTGGTGGCCTTAACAGATACCTGGTCCAGAGGGATAGCTAAAACTGCAGCGAGACTGTTTCTCATGGCTTCGATATAAGCAGAAAGACGTGGACGCTGTGCGATGATCGTGATATCGACATTGACGATGGAATATCTGTCCGCAATGGTTTCCATTGCTTTTTTCAGCAGAAGCATGGAAGAGATATCCTTATATGCGGGATCATTGTCTGGAAACAGTTTCCCTATATCTCCGGCGCATGCTGCACCAAGAATGGCGTCAATAAGAGCATGGGTGGCAACATCAGCATCTGAGTGCCCCAGCAGTCCGAGTTCATAGGGAATTTTGACCCCGCACAGTATCAGATCCCGGTTTTCAACCAGACGATGTGCATCAAATCCGTTGCCGATGCGAAGACGAAGAGGAGCAGCCTGCTGGGAATCAATGATTCTTTCTGCGGATATGAGATCTTCGGCATGAGTGATTTTCATATTCGTAATACTTCCTTCGGTAAGATGAACTCGAACGCCCATGCGTTCTACCAGAGAAGCGTCATCTGTGCCAAGAAAACCATCCTCCATGGCTTTCAGATGGGCATCCAGCAGCAGTTGCTTTGTAAACCCCTGAGGGGTTTGAACCGCGCGCAGTGTTTTTCGATCCGGTGTGGAGGTGACCCAGGAATCCTCATCAACCGTTTTAATCGTGTCGGTTACCGGAATAGAAGCAACACCGGTTCCTACACTGTCTACAGACTGCATGACATTTGCAATGGTTTTTGCATCCACCAGGCATCTGGCAGCATCATGAATCATTACTTTGGAACATGAATCCGGCAGAGCGTTCAAGCCGGAACGCACAGAATCCTGGCGTGTTTCACCGCCGGCAACAATCTGAATAGGGCAGGAGGTGCGGATCTGTTGGATCAGATGTGCAGCCTCTGCCATATCAGAGGAACGGATTACCACAATCAGTCCACTCACAAAAGGCAGAAACGCACGGATGGAACGTACGAGCATGGACTCTCCGGAGACATTCAGCAGAATCTTGTTTCGGTCCATTCCCATTCTTGTTCCACTACCGCCGCCCAGTATTACAGCATACCACATAGATTCAGCCTCACTCTCTGAAATCCTGCATTCCGGAATCCTCAGAAAGAACACGATACATTTCAGATGCCTGATCTTTTTTTACAGTTTCTTGAATGGATACTACTTCGTACTTGCCAAGCTTGTCACCAAAACGAATAGCAATGGTATCTCCAACCTTGACTTCTGCTCCGGCTTTGGCGACTTTTCCATTCAAGGAGACGCGGCCGCCTGAACAAGCTTCATTTGCGACTGTCCTTCTTTTGATGATACGGGAAACTTTCAGATACTTATCTAGCCGCATAAAATCTTCCTCCAATGAAAAAACCGCAGGCGTAACCCTGCGGGTCGCAAAAAACCAACTTAAAGATTACTTATTCACAGCATCCTTCAGAGGCTTGCCGGCCTTAAAGACAGGTGCTTTGGAAGCAGAAATCTTGATGGTTTCGCCGGTGCGCGGATTACGGGCATTACGGGCGGGACGGGCTTTCACTTCGAACGTTCCGAAGCCTACGATCTGCACTTTTTCACCCTTGGCAAGGCTGTCGCGCACGACATCAACAAAAGCGGTAGCTGCTTTTTCGGCTTCCTTCTTGCTCAGATCTGCTTTCTCAGCAATAGCAGCTGTCAACTCAGACTTGTTCATTGGTAAGTAACCTCCTTGAAATATGCCTTTGGCATGACTATTGGTCAATCTTCCTAGAATTAGCTTCATTTCTTTTGACCGCAGACCAGTATACATTCATTTCGGGAAAAGTCAAGCTGTGAATGGGTTTTCCATCTGCCAGTGCAGCTTCTTCCATAGCACAGAAACGCTCGGTAAACTTGTCAGCAGCTTTGTGCAGCAATTCTTCCGGATCGGTTTTTGCCAGGCGGGCAACATTGACGCAGGAGAACAGAAGATCCCCGATTTCTTCCTCTATGTTGGAACCGGCAGAAATAGCTGCTGACAGCTCATCGGCTTCTTCATGAATCTTATAGATACATTCCTCCGGAGCATTCCAGTCGAATCCGACATCAGCTGCACGTTTCTGCACCTTCGCTGCCCGTATCAAAGCTGGCAGTGCACGGGCGACGGACTGTAATGCTTGGCCTTGAGTGCTGAATCCTTTTTCATCGTTTTTGATCCGATCCCAGTCCCTGCTTCCTGAAAGCGACTGATTATAGGAGAAAACATCAGGATGACGGCGGATCATTTTCCTGCAAATGCATGTGGAAATATCGGAAGGTAAAAACTCCTCAGCCTGTTTCGCAATGGATGCGTGGAATGCGATCTGCAGCAATACATCACCGAGCTCTTCGCAAAGTGCGTCCGGATCACCGTCATCAATGGTCTGAACAGTTTCGTATGCTTCTTCAATTAGGTACGGGCGAAGACTTTGATGAGTCTGCTTTTTGTCCCAGGGACAGCCATGCTCATCGCGCAGAATATCCATGATTTTAAGCAGATCATTACAGGAGTATGAATACTGGTGCAGGAAGTCATCGGGCGGCAGGTAAACAGCTACGGTATGATCATAGGTTTTCTGGCGGTCGAGTTCATAAAGGGGAATGGAAGCGGGCGTGCCCTTGGTTTCAACAAGTGAACGGAAGAAGACTACTGTCTTGGAATCGGAATAATACTGCAGAAGCTGTAGCTTGATGATACCTGCAATTTCGCGGCTGTCTATTTCACAAATCAGCTGACCTTCTGCAGGTGAAATGAGCACCTGGTCCAAGCGGCTGGCTAATACCGTGTGTACGGTGTCATGGGGATACTCATCGGGAAGACGGGCGAGCAGACTGTCAGTAAATGAGATCCCTGGAATAACAGTGATTTTTCCATTATGCGGCTTGGCCTGCCGCAATGCTTTTATGGAAAAGTCATGCTGTGGATCCATAACTGCATACACCACTTCTTTTTTTGCGGCGGCCTGCCACAGAAACAGGGCCATTTTCTCATGCATGCGGTCAAAATCATCAGAGGATTCATAAAATGAATCCATTGTTTCAAAAGGAATACTTTTGCTCTGGAGATAGGATGCGCATGGATGCTGATTTGTACGCAAATACAGAATCTGGGCGTTTTCCAGAATGCGCAGGGATTCGATGGTCATCATTTCAACAGGGCCAGGCCCGAGAGAAACAACGGTTATTCTTGGCAGCATGGCAAGTCTCCATAATTCTCTGAAGTGTCGGGATAGAACCATTGATATGTTTGCAGATCCACAGTTTCCGGTTGAGCGAATCGAATCCCTTCACGTTCCAGAAGCATCTGGTGGGTTTGTCTTCCAAAAGGCTGGAAGGCTGTGGACAGCTGACCGGATTTATTGACCACACGGTGGCAAGGAACGTCGGGCGGAGCCTGATGCAAAGCCCAGACAACCAGCCGGGAAGCGCGGGAATTTCCGAGTTTTCTGGCAATCTGGCCGTACGTGACCACGTGCCCTTCAGGAACGGCAGATACAAGTTTCCATATTGTTGTGAAATCGGACATGAAAAGGCTCCTCAGGTTCTTTTCCATACCGCCGGATGAAAGATTACAAACAGCGGGTAGAGCTCGAGTCTGCCGGCAAGCATGAGAAAGCAGCAGCAAAGCTTGGCGAAGGGGCCATAACCGGCGAAAGAACCGGCGGGGCCCACTGCGCCGTATCCAGGACCTACGTTGCTGACACATGTCAGCGAAGCGGTGAAATTCGTGATCAGGTCGTATTTGCCCTCAAGGGAGAGCAGGATGCTGCCGGCCAGGATAAGGGCAACATAAATGAAAGAAAAGACAGCAATGGAGTGCAGCATGCTTTCATCCACACCATGACCGTCCAGCCTGATCGTCTGAACCTTTCGCGGCTGGAAAGTATGGCGGATTTCACGCGCGCCCTCTTTAATAAGAAGTGCAATGCGTACAATTTTGATACCGCCTGCGGTGGAACCTGCACAGGAACCGAAAAACAGCAGTACCATCAACAGCATTTTGGCCTGAACCGGCCAGAGATCAAAATCCGTGGTGGAAAAGCCGGATGTGGACATGATACTGGCAGTCTGGAAAGACGAATAGCGCAGAGCAGTAAAAAAATTACCATATGTTGGAATCAGTATGATTGTAATGGCAAGAATGGAAAGAAAAAAGATGGAAAGATACCAGCGCAGTTCTTCATTGTGGAATATATCCTTCCACTGGCCATGACAGAAAAAATAATAGACTGCGAAATTGACGCCAAACAGACACATAAAGACTGTCATGGCAATATCAATTCCGGTGGACTGAAAATGTGCAACGGAATCTCCGTAATTGCTGAATCCACCGGTTCCGGCGGTTCCCAGGGCGTGGATGCCGGCATCATATGCATTCATGCCGAGCAACAGCAGAACAACGAATTCCAGGCAGGTGAGTCCCATATAAATGAGATACAGAATCTTGGAACTGTCGCCAATTTTAGGAACCAGCTTACTGAGACTTGGACCGGGGCTTTCTGCACGGATCAGATGAGAGGAACGGTCTGCCAGCTTGGGAATAAGTGCAAGGGTCAGTACAAGAACCCCCATGCCGCCGATCCAGTGGGTGAAAGACCGCCAGAACATAATACCGTGCGGCGTATGATCAAAAGAACGGAGAACTGTAGCTCCCGTGGTAGTAAAACCGGAGACTGACTCAAACAGCGAGTCCACGAATGTCGGCATCAAACCTGATAAAGAGAAGGGGATGGCTCCGAATATACTCAGAATAATCCAGGAGAGCGCTACAACAAGAAAGCCTTCGCGCGAGCGCAGAGACCGGTCACGGGGTTTGGAAAGAAAGAACATGGGAAGCGAAACGGCCAGCACAATGGCCATTGTAATGACAAGAGCCCATGTATCGCCATCTTTATAAATAAGAGATACAATGATGGAAGGGATGAATGAGGCCGCTTCTACCAGTTCAATGCTGCCAAGAATCCGAATGACAAGCCTTGCATTCATTTATAAAAAACCTCGCTTAAATCACTGA